>DASZLH010000001.1:0-8761 GCA_035552495.1 Kapaibacterium sp. (SeqCode)
TCGGTAATGCGTTCGTCTGGCCGATCGCATTCAAGCGCACTCCATTATCGAGCATTTCATTCAACTCTTCACGCAGCATCTTGAGCAGCAACCGAAAGAGCATGGAGACTTCGGTCTTCGGGCGTTTCCAGTTTTCGGTGCTGAATGCATAAACAGTCAGGTACCCGATGCCCAACTCACGGGAAGCTCGCGTTACATCGCGGAGACTAACGATACCGGCCTGATGTCCGGCCGCGCGTAGAAGTCCGCGCTCCTCGGCCCATCGGCCATTGCCATCCATAATGACGGCGATATGGCGTGGCAGCTTGCCTGCAGCGCGCAGTTCGTTTTGAACGCGCTTGTCGTCTTCGGATTGTTGGTAAGGATTGGAACCGAGAAATTTACGCATTATTTTAAAAACAGATCACGAGGTAGTTCCGATTGCCGGATGATCGACTGTAGTGTGCCAATCTTTACTTGCCGATGATTTGGAATCGGAACAGTTATCGTTCGAGAATCAATTATTCTTTGCATGATCATATGACTGCCCGATGGTCGACGCACCTCTTGGAAGCCGTGAGCAGCAAGAATTTTACAAAGCTCATTACCAGAGAATATACCTAATTTAGGCATGAATCGCTGAGCGATCGTCCACTTCGAACTGTGTAATAAAGATGTTGTGTAATTCCCTTCGTTCGATCTCTTCCTCGGAAGCCACTTCGAGAAACAACTCGACTGCTTCCTTAAGATTTTTTAACGCATCCTCCACAGTATCGCCTTGACTTGCGACATCCAGTTCCGGGCAGCTTGAGACGAAACCATCGCCCTCTTCATGAATAACAGCAGTGTATTTACCAATCTTCATATTCGTTAAACTCTTCAGGATTACTACACATGATCGGTACTAAGTGGTTTCATTCCGATGCCTCGGCAATGAGTCGTTCTGCCTCTTCCCTTGTCGGCGCTTCGGCAATGATTCGTATAATTGGCTCCGTATTGCTCGAACGTGCGTGCAGCCAGGATTTTCCGAAATCGAAGCGAATGCCGTCTTCGTGGTTTATTGAGATTGCACGGGCGGCAAACCTTGCCGTTAAGTCCGATAGAACAGATGCGACTTGATAAGCGTCGGTAAGCGTGATTTTTGATTTTACAATCTCATACTGGGGCAATGTTTTTCGCTTCGCGGAGATCGGTCCATCGAATTCGGCGAGAGCGGAAAGCGCGAGCGCAACTCCGACGAGGGAATCGCGTCCGAGATGTACCGAAGGCAGAATAACGCCGCCCGAACCTTCGCCGCCAATAATTGCGCTGCTATCTCGCATTCGTTGCGCTACGTTGATCTCTCCGACCGGGGTACGGATAACAGTAGCATCGAACTTCTCTGCAATATCCTCGATCGCACGAGTCGTGGAAAGATTTACGACGACGGTCTGCCCATGTGGCGAATGTTTCAATACATGTTCGGTCACTAATACGATCGTATTCTCTTCAATAAATGGCTCGCCGTTTTCCATGATAAGGACAAGACGGTCCGCATCGGGATCGACCACGATTCCGATATCCGCTTTTTCGCGGAGGATTGCTTCTCGAAGCGATGTAAGATTTTGCGGGATCGGCTCCGGCGTGTGGGGGAAAATTCCGGACGCATCGCAATAGAGCGGAATGATGTCGGCCACACCGAGGCTATGTAATAATCGCGGAAGCACACGAGAGCCGGAAGCGTTAACAGCATCGAGCACGATACGAAAATTTCGTTGAGCGATTTTTTCGCGATCGATAAATGGAATTGCGAGAACTGCTTCGAGATGATCCTCGATGAAATCGCGGCCATCGACAAGCTCGCCAAATTCTATAACAGGAACCGGCTGTGGCGAAGATGTATCGACGATATCCCACAACGTTTTATTTTCTTTCGCATCGAAGAAAAGACCCGTCGAAGCGATGAATTTCATTCCATTCCACTGTCCTGGGTTGTGGCTGGCCGTAATGCTGATTCCACCAACAATCTCTGCTCGATTTTCGGCGGCCATTTGTACCGTCGGGGTTGGGACCATGCCCAGGGCAAGCACATCGCACCCGCATGTCAGGAGCGTTTGGATACACAAATCGTAAAATTTGATACCACCCATGCGTCCGTCATAACCGACCGTGACAGTCCCTTTGCGATCATGATATTCAGCGAAGCTTGCGCTATAACGAGCGACGATTTCGGCGGAAAGACCGGCTTCATCTTCACCGATGGTGCCACGAAGTCCGGAGATACTGCGAAGTAGCAAATTAGTAATGGATGAGTAACGAATAGATACGCTTGAAAGCTTGTAAACAAAATCTACTCGTTACTCATTCACGCACTGCCTATTGCTATGAAGTCGATTGTGTTGCCCCCGCTGCAGGTGTTGCTCCGGAATCTGGCGCGCCACTATCCGCAATCGACTTGCGCATATTTGTATCGGCCTGGAGATTTTGCAGATTGTAGTAATCGAATACACCCAAATGCCCCGAGCGGAATGCCTCCGCGATCGACATAGGGATCTGCGCTTCGGACTCGACGAGCTTCGCGCGCATTTCCTGCACGCGGGCTTTCATCTCCTGCTCGCTGGCGACCGCTGCGGCTCGGCGTTCTTCGGCGCGCGACCGGGCAATAATCAGCTCGGCCTGCGCCTGATCGCTCTGGAGTTTCGCGCCAATATTATCGCCAATAAAAACATCGGCAATGTCGATCGAAAGAATTTCAAACGCGGTACCTGCATCGAGGCCCTTATCGAGCACGACTTTCGAAATGCGGTCGGGACGTTCGAGCACTTCCTTGTGCGACTCCGCCGTACCGATCGTAGTCACGATACCCTCGCCCACACGCGCGAGGATGGTTGCTTCGCCGGCGCCGCCGACGAGCCGGTCGAGATTCGCACGAACAGTTACACGCGCAACGACCCGCACTTGAATTCCATTCTTCGCCACCGCCGGCACCTGCGGCGTTTCGATCACTTTCGGAGTAACGGAAAGCTTCACCGCTTCCAGCACATCGCGGCCTGCAAGATCGATCGCCGCAGCACGGTCGAATCCTAATTCAATATTCGCTTTACCGGCGCTAATCAGCGCGTTCACAACGCGAGGCACGTTACCGCCCGCCATATAATGCGCTTCGAGCCGCGGTATTTCGACCGGAATTCCGGCTTTGAGCGCCGTAATCTTCGACCGGATAATCACGTCCGGCGGTACTTTACGCAGTCGCATCCCGACGAGATCGCTAAATATCCGGACGTGTACTCCCGAAGAGAGCGCTGTGATCCACAATCCAAGTGGAATAAAGTAGAGAAATAAAATCAGAAAAAATAACGCCGCGACTACGATCAGTATAGCGGCTGGTCCAATTGCGTTCATAATGGGTCGAGATTACAATACTTGGAATTCAAATATACGGGAAGGATTTGAGAAAAGGGTGTAAATCACGTAGAGCTTATTCGATCGGTTCGCGCCGCACCACCCACGATTCCTTCCAGACGACTTGTCTCGCTTCCGGTAATGGACGGCCCAGAAAGCGCTCGCCGATCTTTTGAAATTTACGGGGTACATCGCTGACGAGGACGACATGCTCGGGAGCAACAGTGGATTGCGAACGGTCCCGGCCCAGTAATGCACTCACTTTTTTTGCAGCAGCCGCGCCCGAATTCACGAGTGTTACGTGTGGTCCGACTGCTTCTTGAATTACTTCGTTCAGCACGGGATAGTGCGTGCATCCGAGGATCAGTGTATCGATATTTTGTTGCTTGAGGTCTTTCAGATACTCTTTGGCAATGAGGCGTGTCGCGGCGTGATCGGTCCATCCCTCTTCCGCCAAAGGCACGAACAATGGGCAGGCAAGACTAATCGTAAAACAAGGCTTCGATTGACGGCGAGCTTCGCGTTCGATGAGCGTCTCGTAGGCTTTGCTCGCGATGGTCGCTTCGGTCCCGATAATACCGATGTGGCCAGTCTTCGTTACACGGACGGCTTCCTCGGCACATGGTTCGATCATTCCGATTACGGGAATCCCATGGGCCAGCCGTTCGACTTCTCCGAGCGCCGTCGCGCTGACAGTATTACAGGCCACGACGATTAGCTTGACATCCTGCGCGAGCAAAAGCTCTGTATCTTCGCGCGCATAGCGCTGGACGGTCTCGACCGATTTTGTCCCATAGGGAAGGCGGGCCGTATCGCCAAAATAAACGATCCGCTCTTGCGGAACGGTCGTAAAGAGCTCCTTCACGACCGTCATGCCTCCGATTCCGGAGTCGAACACTCCGATCGGTTTATCGCTCATATTTATAAGATTATAGTGGACGCATCTTAGTGCGAGTTTGCCGGAGGCATCTGCGAGTGCGGCGCACCCATGGCCGGGGCACCCATGGCTGGCGCACCCGGATGGCCGGAAGGAATGCCGTGGTTCATCGCGCCACGTTCCTCAGGCGAAATTGGCTTCATTAGTGGAGTGATCGCCATCGCAATCTCGCGATGCACGTACGCATCGATCGCCTGTCCTCGCGCCTGCATCAGGGGGCCTTCGACTTCCAGGTAATGCTTGCCGGCCGGAGTTTTATAAAATGAGACGATAGACTTTAGCTCATCTGCGGTGAAATTCTTGCGATATTCGTCAAACAGAATTTTTTGGTCCATCGAATTATCCACCGATTTCATGACTGCTTCATACGCTTTCGCGGAATCGACTCCCCGGGCCTTGAACATGTGGGACATCATTTCGAATGCCCGATCGGTCCGTTCGCTGACGGTCGGTGTCGGCTTAATCAGAGGATAAAGTTCTTTAAACTCAGCGTTGAATGCTGTGCTATCGGGATATTTGACCTCTGCCTTGGATGCCGGAATTCCGGGCTTCATTGCAGGTCCGCGCGCAATCGCACTCGATTCGGACTGAGCAAAACTATTGACCGAGAACAGTGTAAGAAAGAGAATTGCAATAAGATACTTCATGGTAATAAGCGAGCTGTGACGATAATAATGAACTGCCCGTCACGGACGGGCACTCTCCAAATGGCTTCTATGCTAGAAAAGTTTAAGAATTATAAAAACGCTCATAGAATTATGAATGCAACCAGAGTTGTAGAATGAGGCGGTTCAGGAGAGCCGAATAAGCGGCAGGCGCGTTTCCTCGTCCATAAAGCGCTCGATCGTTACCGGAAAAACATCGAGCATGATTTCGAGCGTCGGCCAAATATATCCTTCCATAAGATGTCCACCGATAGCAGAACCATCCCGCTTGCCCAAGATAGCGTGCGTGTGGACTTTCGGCTTGCTTTCACTCTCAGTAATATTCCCGATGAGCGAAAGCACCTCGACCTGCTCGCCCACCGGGATCGGATCGTATACCATACGATTGCGATCGAAGTAAGCGAGTGTTGCTTGCTCGAATCCTCCGATCGCCGTAAAGGAACAAGCAGGAATGCCGGACTTGGTGCGGAGTGTCTCGGCAAATTTTTGCAGCTCGGAAATCACTTCGTCGTGTTTATCCATGATGAGAATATATCGGCGTCCTTGCTCGATGATGATTTCTTTCGATTGCATACGATCCAATAATTTTCTTCAATAACTATCTAATGTTTTCCAATCCGAACCAGAATAGACTTCGAAATCGGTCACTGGGTGGATTTCCCATTGCGTCGCGCGCGATTTCCCGACCTCCTCCGGATGTTCTTCATCCCACATGAGCCAGCCAGTAACGCGGACGCGAGTGTGATCGCCGGCAAGACGCTCAATCGTGTGAAGACGCCAGTTCGGATGTGCAACTTTCCAGCGCGGAGTAATCTCGACGATCATGCCTTCGGATTTATCATCGGTCGGACTCTGGCTGATCCAGATATGATAATCTCGGAGAGAATCGGAATATCCATTGCAGCTTTCCGGACCGGATTCTTTCGCATGAACGAGGTATCCTTCGATGCGAACACCGCGATGCTCTTCTTCTTCTACATATTCCGTCGCATTCTCCGGCCAGTTTTCCCGTTTATGTTTTCCAGCTTGCTCCAGGAGCGATGCGGGAGTACGGAGAATATCGCCGATAGTGAGATCGGTAACATCGAGCGGCTTGGTGAAGCGGTTTTTCTCGCGATTGAGCTCTCGATCGCCACCCGTGCCCTCGATTCCAACTCCGCTGATTGTTTCGGGCGCAACCGCTGCTTCGCGTACCGATGAAATCTTCTTGCTGGAATTTACGTACCAAATAATAGCGGCGAGCGCGATCAGTAATACTAATAAACTATAAACGTGACGCTGTTTCATTTTCTCGCTTTATATGTCGAGCCGATATTATAACATTCCGGATGTTCGCGATGGTCTCACGGAAGTCGAGCGGACTCTCCTGCACGTTTTACATGAAGCGCGCCGCGAATATGGAGATCGAATGATTCCGACTACGCTCATTTACGGACGGGTCGTCGAATTGCTGGACCTCTCGTGGGAAGAATTCAACCGTGCCTATGCTCGAACGGCTCAACTCAATCTTGGAGAAGATGGCGGAGCCTCTCTACTCGTTCCTCGCCCAAGGCGCGAATAAGCGGCGATTCGAGAAAATCGAGCAACGGGATTTCCTCTTCCATCCCGCGTTTTCTTCCGCCCTCGCACTCTGGAATTTCTTCGTACAGAATATGATAGGTCGCGGGCGCATCGTCGACGATGCTTCCGGTTGGGTAAATTCGTATCGGGAATAAGTGGCAACTGATCGGCTTCGGAAAGCCTTCGATCTCACCGTTTCGATATGCTTTTTCTATCGCACATTTTGCAACATCACCTTCATAAGTAACAAAAATGCAATCGCGACCCCGGATCGCAGGAATTGTCAGAGAGCCATCCATCTCGCGTTGCCACAAACCTTTTCGTTCGATGATTTCGAACGCTTCGTCCTGCAAATATTGCTTCACAGCAGGATAGACTCGTTCGAGTTCAGCAGTCTCGCGTTGGAGAATGGGCGCACCGAGTGCACCGGGCATCGTACAGCATGCACCTTTGCAGACGGAAAGATCGCAGCCAAAATGTGTCTCTGCCAGCAAGTGATCGACTTCAAAGCGGTCGCTCTCGCTATAAATGGGTAATGAAATAGATTTGGGTTCGGGCATGGCGGGAGAGTAAAAGCAAAGCAGCGCAGTCAGTTCCTTAAAGTGTGGCTGATTCCTCTATAACGGAGCTATTGTTTACTCGTTACTCGTTACTCATCCCACTTGTTACTTTAACTATGCCGGAAGAGAATCAAGAGCTGACCTGCACCTACGATCCGCTGAAGGAATTCCTCGCGCACTACGCCGATGCGAAGTCGGTGAAGAGCGAAACATCGTCGTATGCCAACATGACGATCGAGGAAAAGCTAAAACAGCGGATTATCGATGGAGACAAACTCGGCCTCGATGACGATCTCAGGCAGGCTCTCGAAACCTATTCCGCGCTCCAGATCATCAATGATATTCTGCTTGGCGGCATGAAGACCGTCGGCGATCTTTTTGGCTCCGGCGAAATGCAACTTCCGTTCGTGCTTCAGTCGGCCGAGACCATGAAAGCTGCTGTGAAATTCCTCGAACCCTACATGGAAAAAGTCGAGGGCGAGCAGTCCAAAGGCGTGATGGTGCTTGCGACGGTCAAAGGGGACGTTCATGACATCGGCAAAAATCTCGTCGATATTATCCTGACGAATAATGGCTATCGGGTAGTCAATCTGGGTATCAAGGTGGCGCTCGAACCGATGCTCGAAGCGGCGGAGCGCGAACATGCGGATGCTGTCGGCATGTCGGGCCTTCTGGTGAAATCGACTGCGATCATGAAGGAGAATCTCGAGGTAATGGAGTCGAGGAATATTCGCATTCCCGTCGTGCTGGGAGGTGCTGCACTTACACGAAAGTTTGTCGAGAAGGACTTGCGCGCACTCTATAGCGGCTCGCTCTCGTATGCGCAGGATGCCTTCGACGGGCTTCACTTCATGGAAAAACTCAAGACCCCTCCTGAGATTGCTCCGAAAGAGGTCGAGAAAAAGCCACTGACACTTGCGGAGGCAATAAAAGCTATGAGCGAGCAGCGCGTGACGACCATGCAGGTGCTCGATGCGATCGAGGAAGAAGATTATCTCATCGCCGAGGCATTTGGAAAATGGTCGCTCCGCGATCTCGTGGCGCACATGATCGGATGGGAGCGTCTTACGTTCGAGCGAAACGAGCTAATCAAACAAGGCCTCGAACCCGATGCGGTTTCCTGCGACGATGCGGATGCGATCAACGATACTTTCGTGCATACAATCGATACTCGCTCGAAGAAAGAATTACTCCGGCAATTTCAGGACGTTCGCGCCGATCTCGTTGCATCGCTTCGCTCGCTTTCGGAGGAACATTATGTAAATGATGTGGGACGCTTGCCGAGCGTTCAGAAACGGCTGCCTGGGTGCACGTTCGAACATGAACGCGAGCATCTTGCCAAAGTGATCGCATGGGTTGCCTCTAAAGATGAAGAACTCGATAGCGCCACCGGCGCCGAATCGAAAATCGTCATGGCGAGTCGCGCGCTCCCGTGGATGCGACATCCTAAAAAAGCAGTCTCCGCAGCAGAAAAGAATGTAGAACTCGAAGCGCTGCAGGAAGAGCTTGCAGATTTCCCGATTGCTGTGCAACGGATCGAAACTGCGGAAGGCACCGAAAAACTCGTCCGGACGAGCGCCACTCCACACGATAATCCCGTTCCTACGCCGCCATTCTGGGGTTCGCGGGTTGTCGAGGATATAAAGATTGAGAAAGTGTGGGAATACCTGAATGAAGTC
>DASZLH010000002.1:0-3922 GCA_035552495.1 Kapaibacterium sp. (SeqCode)
GAAGTTTATTCAGTCGGTTGCAAAAGCGGTCACCCAAATTTCTCATGGACTGACGAAAGACCGTGAGTCGTTCGTCGCATCCAGGTATCTTACCAACGCGGAGTTGCAGCGCGCGTATCTCGCGTATTACACAACGACGAATCTTCTCAAGCTCTGGCCACCTTTGCGGGAGCTTGCAATATCCGGTTTCTTTGCCAAGCGTGATAAAATAAAACAGATCGATATTGGCTCCGGCACCGGAGCCGCCATTTGGGGACTTGCAACGTATCTCCTGCACGAGCAGCCGAATATCACGAAGCTAATCGCCGAAGCGACCGATTCTCTCCCAAAAAATCTAAATATTATCGAGCGATTCGCAACCAAATTCCAAAACCACTTAAATCCGTTTGTCCTGAATCTCCATACGTCCCATCTCGACCTTTCCGTCCTAAAAAAGAATGACGGAAGCCAATACGATCTCATCACCATCATGAACGTCCTCAATGAAGTGGAGGAATCGCACGATGCTGCAATCGTACAGAATCTTTCCGCGCAGCTTGCGGATGGCGGCGCCATTATTACTATCGAACCCGCAACGCGGGAGGAATCGCGGCGCGCGCTCCGGTTTCGGGATAGGATGGTGGCGTCCGGTTTTCATGTCTATGCTCCATGCTGCCGGACGGGCGGTTGCCCCGCGCTTATCGACGAGGACAACTGGTGCCACACCGAGATTCGCTGGCAGCGACCTGACTTTATCGAAGAGATCGACGACATTGCCGGTACACTTCGGCTTTCGCTCAAATCGACATATGCAATATTTGTGAAAGAAGATTTGAACCTCTCGGATTTTTTTCTTCCAGCTCGTAACTTCTTCGATGTCGGAAGAGTCGTCAGCGAGCGGTTCGATGAAAAAGGGCGGACCAGAATGTTCGCCTGCAACGAGCGCGGAAGAACCGAATACGTAATGAATAATCGCGACCGGACTGACGGCAACAAATCGGTATCGGAGATTGAACGATACGATCTTTTTAAAATGGAAAACATAGAAGTCCGGCAGCATGACATCAAAATTGGTAAAGACGGCTTAGTGAACATGCTTTGTAATGCCGAAGGGTCCGTAAATGTGGATAACTTGGAATAAGATTAAGGGTGTGGATAATTAATCTCAGAAAATCTCACTTTTTGGGCACTCAGCACTTGCTTTTTGCATTTCAATGTAGTATATTTGCCCACCGGGAATTGTGTAGAGGATGTTAATATCCTGTGGAATGCAAAAGACCGGTAGGTGGTCCGCCTTGGCGGGCCGGTTCAACGTGTTATTTCGAACGCATGATCGCTACACTCGACCGCCTGATGGCACTCAGTCAAAAGCTGCACGACGCGGAACGAATGAGCGAGCGCGACCCAATCTATGTCGCGCTCGAACTCAATGAAGTTCGCCTCGTCTCGCGGCTTATCGAGGATTATCTCGGAGAGATGGACCCCTACGCATCGTCGGCGATGCCCCGGTTCTCCGGGAATACGAGCGAGGAAGAAGAGTCGTACTAAGCTCGCGCTGGTTATTGGTCTTCAGGCGCTTGGAAAAAATCACAGCGCATCGTTACCGTGTGGTTTGCCGCCATAAAAATTTGCCGATCGTTCCAAACATGCCAGCGTGTAACTTCTGCCCGTTGCTCGTGTTCTTGATTTTGAAGATCCTTCGGAATCAATCGGCTCAGAAAGAAAGTTAAACCATCGAATCGCCAACAGTATCTAACCCAGGATTTTAGTTTGTTCCAACTTCTCAGTTGCGTGTGCTTTCAGAGACGCCAATTTCGGAGAAGTAATAATTTCGTTTGTACGTATCACACGTTGTGACCTTATCATGTCCACATCAACAACATTTCGCATGGACCGCAGAAGTTTCCTGACATCATGGAAGCCCCCGTCTAAACGTTCGCAACGATCTGCACGCCCGTTATCGAGCGGACTCGACCCGTTTGTGCCCGACGCCAATAATCCGTGGGACGAGATTCGCGCAGGGCATTTATTGCGCCGCACGATGATGTCGCCGACATGGGCCGATATTCAGGCGCTCGTTACTTTGGGCGATCCCGGCAAAGCTGTGGATCTGCTGCTGAACTCGGCGAGCACTCCCACGGAGCCCAACGCCGCCGAAGATAAAACATACAGTCTTGCGTCCGATAATGGCAATCAGGTGGCGATCCAGCAATCGGAATCGACGTGGGAATCCGATGCGGCAGCATTGCGCGCGTGGTGGGCAGGTCTTCAACTAAACGCGAAGACTTCTATACAAGAAAAAATGGTCTATTTCTGGAGCGGCCATTTTACTACGCAGTTCACTCCGGCCGAGAATACCTATGTTACGGCGCCTTTGCTATTTCGCCAAAATAAAATATTTCGCGATCATTGCCTCGGTAATTTTCAGGACCTCGTAAAATATATTACGCTCGATGGCGCGATGCTTGTCTTCTTAGGTGGCGACCAAAACACGGCCGGCGCGCCGAACGAGAATTACGCTCGCGAGCTCATGGAGCTTTTTACCTGCGGCCTTGGGCAGTACACCGAGGCCGACGTTCAAAATGCAGCACGCATCCTGACGGGCTGGCGCGTCGCGCAGTTTGTGGACGATCCGGCCCCGAATGGAATTTTCAATACATACTTCGATCCTGCATCGCACGATACATCGGCAAAAGTCTATCTTAGCACGTCATTCCCGGCTATCGACTCGACGACGAACACGCAAGATCTCGTTAAAAAGAATGAAGTCGAGCGAATGATCGACGTATTGTTTCAGCAGACCGGCACGGCGATCGCGCAATTTATCTGCAAAAAGTTATATCGCTTCTTTGTCTATAGCGATCCCGCAACCGGGGACGCCACCTCCACGGACGCGAGCGTCATTCAGGCCATGGCCGATCTTTTTATCCAAAATAATTTTGAGATTCAGCCCATCGTCAACGCGCTGCTCAAGAGCGCGCATTTTTTCGATAATGCGAATATCGGCTGCCAGATCAAGACGCCGGCGGATTATGTCATCGGAATTTCTCGTCAGCTTCTGCCAACATTTTCCATCGACGGCAACATGACGAACATTGGGCAGCAGTTCTTTCAGCCGCCGAATGTTTCCGGCTGGCCGGGCTATCACGATTGGGTCACGACGAATACGTATCCTGTCCGCGGCACGGAAGTGACGCAGGCCATCGCCGCGATGGACGATGCAACGGCCACTGCCTTCATCCAGCAATTTCCAAACTTTACCGATGCAACTGCATTATCGACTGCGATCGGGCAGTTGATGCTGCCACGGCCATTATCGACTGGAAGGCAGACAACATTTGCGTCTAAGCTGACAGCCGGCGCGCCCGTTTATGAATGGGCGTCGATCGTGGCAAACAGTCCATCGACCGCCGCGCGCAATCTGCGCGATCTGTTGACCTATATCGTATCCCTTCCGGACTTCGAACTTGTCTGAACCTTGATTTTATGAGATTTATTGGATTTGTAAAATCGGTTTCAAATGATTGAACCGTGCTCTATCGATCTTAATCTTTAGAATCTCATAAAATCACGGTTCAGATAACCCATTAAATTATGAAACGACGCACATTTCTTCGTGGAGCTTTAGGCGCGGCGGCGATGACGCCGGTGTTGCTCGATCGCGTATGGGCGCGGCCTTCCTCGCCGCTGTCGTTGCTCGCGCAACTCGATTCCTCGAACGATAAGATACTGATCCTCGTCCAGCTTTTTGGCGGCAATGATGGATTGAATACTGTGGTCCCGGCGGATCAGGACGAGTATTATACTATTCGCCCCAATATCGCGATAGCAAAAAATCTACTCTGGAATAATTTCCCCGGTATTTATCTCAATCCGGGGCTTGCGGCTGGCTCGCAAGGTGGCATCGCGCACATGCTCGAACTTGGCACGCTGGCGATACTAC
>DASZLH010000003.1:0-5522 GCA_035552495.1 Kapaibacterium sp. (SeqCode)
CGGAATGACATGTTCAATTGAATTACTATAAATAAGATGTTGGTGTTGGCCCGAAATTCATGAACTGATGACTTTCTGTTTTTAATGTCATTCTGAGAGTAACCGGACGCAGCGAAGCGGAGACCGGCGAATCGAAGAATCTCTTGCCATCATGTGATTCTAACCTTAACGTAATGGATTTCGGCATATCACACACTACAACACCAAAATCGACATAAAAGTTCCGCAAAATTGAATATTTATCAAATAATTATCCATAATAGGGCTAAGTCTATATTTTACAAGGACTTACGGGACCGGATACCGTAGCCCATGCTGGCTATGTGCGCTAGGGTTAAAATGAGGCTCGGTGTGGATAATCAATTTGAGATTGGTTGTAACCTTTTCAACTCTCGCGGTTCTTATATGGGCTAGCGTTTCGAATTAAAATTTATATGCGATGAAAACAGTAGTTGTTGCGGTCATGCTTCTTCTCAGTTTTTCGCTGATAGATGCGCGAGGTCAGGGGACGACTCCTTACTGGGAGTTGCTCCCTGGTCCGCCTGGTTTTGCAAGCTATTTCTTGCTTGCGAATGATTCACAGCGAATAGCGACAAGTTCCGGGTCCGCTGTTTATATCTATTCTCCGCAATCGAAGACGTGGATAGTTTTGAAGGGTGCTGAGGGTCTCTACCAGCCGATTAAGCAAATGAATTTTGCGCCTCATTATGCCCAGACTTTCCTTACATTTGGCGATACCTCGTATGCCGCGTATCATGATACAGTCTACTACACGACCGATTATGGAAACTCGTGGAAGTTGATTGGGTCGTTTGGGGGTCATCATGAGAGCGCGATCGTCGATATTATTCGAATGACCGATTCCCATATCGTAATTCTTAACGATTCGAGTCAGTTGTTCGTGAGTGCCGACCGTTTCACTACTATAGACACGGAACACGCGCCTGACTTTGCGCGAGCAATATGGGAACAAAACGATACCCTGACGATTGCCACCATTGGCGGGAAGCTCTATGAGAGCTCCGACCTGGGTAAACACTGGCGTCTCTCGTTCGATCTGAACGAGGACAGCACCCAAAATTATTTTTATCTTACACGAAAAAACAATTTTTGGGTTCTCAGGACTTCTCATAACGCTGTCTCGAATTATTCATTATGGATATCATTGGACCATGGGGCCAGTTGGAGAAGGACCTTATTGCCGGACACCATGGCTTCACTCGCTGGAATCGATAACGAGGGCAGGATTTATATCTCGGATTTCTATTCGGCTGCTGCCTGGCGTTCCGACGATACCGGCTTGACATGGAAGGCTATCGTATATCAGTTTGACTTCATCATAGCCCGTGACAATACACTCTATGCAGATGGCGGTGGCAGCGCCGCAAGTCATCACCAGTTGATATTCTTTTCTTCCAATTATGGCGATACATGGGACACCGTATCATATGCTGGAATTGCCTGCGTTCCAATAGGCATGACGCATTCTTCAAGCCCGACATGGCTCAGCGCGCTGGACAGTGTGTATTACACTCATGATAATGGCGCGACGTGGAACGGGTATTCTTCGGTTTCGGGAATGCTCAGCACTCGTCCAGATAGCGTCAATGCAATGATGCTGAACACGACCGAAATGATCTACCCAATCGGTTTATTTCCGCTATGCAACAATTCGAATGCGAGCGGAATAGGAGTTATTACGTCTCATCTGAATGTCTGGCTTGCTACTTCCTCTGTAGTAGGTACTTGGGAGGAAAGTCTCGATACGGGATGTGATTATGAAAGTCCGACAAACGATACCATCAGTTCATCGCCCATCGTCGCAATAATCGAGACGAATAACGATACGGTACTCGCAATATCGAAAACAAATATCGTCCGCAGTTATTCCATTAGTGAGGTTCCCGATACCGTGACACCAGAAAAAGCCGCCATGCCGACTGGCGCAGTTACAAGAGACTCCTCGGGAGTGATTTACATTGCGATGGACGATGGCAGCATTTTTTATACGCGCAATAACGCAGATACATGGGAGAAATTTTCATCGCCGATCACGGACATTTCCTCTGTAATTAGTTCGCTTGCATCGGGCCCGCAAGGTTACATGTTTGCCGTCGATTCGAACAAATCGAACGGAACAACGAGCGTGTTCGAGTATTCGCCAAAAGGCAGTTGGTCTGATATTACAACTGGCCTTCGGACCGGATCGCCGGATTCCACGCACGTCACGACTATTTGGTGTAATGGCGGATATGCCTTTGCCGGGACCTCGAATATGGGTCTCTTCCGCGGTATAAATCCAATTGTGGGGAATGAAGCAGTAACGATTGACTATTTAAAAACTAACGAAATAACGCTTGCTCCCAACCCTGCCCAGGATATGGTCGAGTGCTCGTGGCCGGGCGGGGCGCACGAGATCGTGCTTGTCGATGTGCTGGGGCATATCGTGCAAAGTTATCCCGTCGTTTCTTCTGCTATGAGCTTGCATATTTCCATGCAAGGTCTCGCGGCAGGTACGTACTTCGTCCGTGTCTCCTTCGCAAATGGGACAATCGAGACGCGCACGTTGGTCGTGGAATAGGAAAAGTTACTTATCCGCCTCGCCATAATCGGGTCAATCGAGCCGATTGAAAAATATTTCAAAAAATCGATTGTACGTCGAGACTAAAGCCCGATAATACACTCGAAGAGGCATCGCCGCTAACCCCAGAAAATGCAGGCTGAAACCCATGCTCTGAATTGACGAAACATTCTACCGATTTCTTCTGCGGATCGACAATCCAATATTCTTTCACGCCGAATTTTTCATAGCCATCTTTTTTCGGTCCTCGATCGTAGACTGCGGTCGAAGGGGAAAGGATTTCGATCACTAAATCGGGCGCGCCGTACACGCCATCTTCCTCGATGTCGGAGAGGTGGTCCGATGCAATGAAGAAAATATCGGGTTGATACACATCTTTGTAAGAAACATGCACGTCCGTTGGAGCCGAAAACACTTCCCCCAATCCCTGGGACGATACAAAACCATACAGGCGCGCGGAGAGCCGCATGGAAATTCGTTGGTGAATGGTGAGGGCAGCAGGGGACATAATAAATTCTCCGTCGATAAGTTGAATGGGCGTGCCCTCCGGCAGCCGCATATAATCAGCAGAGGTCTTGGGCTGAGTTAAGGTCTCCAGCATGAGTTCGTAACCGGAGCGGTTCTGGAAAAGTTACTTATCCGCCTCGCCCATAATCGGGTCGATCGAGCCAATGATCGCGACGATGTCGGAGATCATGCAGCCTTCGAGCAGACGCGAGAGTGCCTGCAAATTGACGAAGCTGGGGCTGCGGATTTTACTGCGCCACGGGAAGCCGGTGCCATTCGAGACGAGATACCAGCCCAGTTCTCCCTTGGCTGCTTCGATCGCGTGATATGTTTCGCCGACGGGCGTGGCCTGTCCGAAATTGACCAGCATAAAATCGTTGATAAGCTCCTCCATGTTACTATAGATCTCTCCTTTTCGAGGAATAATCTTCTTCGCATCGGTAGCCCAGTAATCGCCTTTCGGAAGATTATCGAGACACTGCCGAATGATCTTTGATGACTGCTTTATCTCTTCGAAACGGACCATATACCGCGCGAGCACGTCGCCCTCGGTGCGTGTGATTACATCGAAATCGAGTTGGTCATAAACGAGATAGGGATTATCGCGTCGAAGGTCAGAGGCGATTCCGGAGCCGCGCAGGTTCGGGCCGGTCCATCCTAAATCCAGTGCTTCCTCCGGTGGCATGATGCCAACACCGGAGCAGCGTTCGAGAAAAATTCGGTTCTTGTGCAATAACTTCGCAATGTCAGAGATCGCATCGGGAAGTCCGTCGAGATAAGCGCGGATCATCTGGATGCTGTCCTCGGCAATGTCCTGCGCCATGCCGCCGATGCGCATATAGCTGACAGTAAAGCGGACGCCAGTAAGCACATCGTAGATGTCGTAAATTTTTTCGCGTTCGCGAATGACCCAAACGAACACGGTAAGCGCGCCCACGTCCATTGCGAGCGCTCCCATCGCCAACAGGTGCGAGGAAATACGCGCGAGTTCGCAGCAGATCACGCGAATATACTGCGCGCGTGGCGGAAGCTCGATCTTCATCAGCTTCTCGACCGCCATGCAATACGCGACATTATTCGCGACAGGCGAAATATAATCGAGCCGGTCTGTATGGGGGATGTACTCGTGGTACGTCATATTCTCCGCCAGCTTTTCGTAGCCGCGGTGCAGGTAGCCGAGTTCACTTTCTGCCGAGACGACCGTTTCGCCATCGAGCCGCAGGAGAATGCGGAGCACGCCATGCGTCGCCGGATGCTGCGGGCCCATATTAAGGATCATCTCGTTTTCAAGCGCGTCCTCATCGATCGAGACCGTCGTGTCTTTCGACATGAGAGCTTCGAGAATTTTCTGCCGCGGCGGTACTTCCTGAAAGACCGGATTTGGCGAGGTTATTGTCTCATTCTCTTCGGCAACAGATGTCATTGTACGTATATAATCTCAGTGTTATTCCCCTCGGTCAGCGACTGTAAATCTCGGATCGGCATCTTCATGGTGCGGCAGCGGGATGGAGCCCGGCACACCCATCAGCGGAAAATCTTTACGTAACGGATAATATTCAAAGTCCTCCGGCAGATACATACGGCGCATGTCGGGATGTCCGTCGAAAATTACGCCGAACATATCGTACGCCTCGCGCTCGTGCCAGTTGCAGCCGCTCCAGACCGAGACGAGTGACGGCACATGCGGGTCGCGTTCGTCGCAGCGGACTTTCAGGAATATCCGTTGCTTCGTCTTGTGATTGCGAAGATTGTAGGTGACTTCGAAACGCTCTTTGCGCTCCATGCGGTCATGACCGAGCGCATCGATCATCTGGAGAAATCCGAATTCGTCTTTGAGGCGCTTGGCGACACCGAGGATTTGCTCGCGTGGAAAAATAGCTGCAGCTTCGCCGCCGACATCCACTGTTTCGAAAAAAAGACCGGCGTCTTGTTCTTTTAGTTGTTCGAATGAAAATATCATATTACCGTATTCAAGCTGCGATAAAGTATCATCGCATCAGATTGATTTGTGGCGAGATACTGTTCCTCTCTTTCTTGAAGCGTTTTGGGAATGAATTGAATTTGAAAAGGTGGGTCAAATTCAGAAATTGCAGTGTTCGTCCCATGTGGATATTCGCCGTTATCTCGGGTATGACAAGCACAAATGCATATAGTACATCCCGCACTTACTAATTTTTGTAGGTTTTCTTTAACAAGATCGTATGTATCACCGACACTGGTAACGCCTATCATGACATTTTCGAATTTATAGACTGCACGGAAATCTTTAGAACCAATCGCTGTCTCGTTCTGAAGTTGAAATTGATGATTTTGAGCAAAAATTACGTGTGCAAGAATATCGATCGTCTCAGTTTTACCTGATCCTTGTCGTCCCTTGAGTGCAATAATGTGATCCATTTTAAAAATTTAGTTTTTGATCGAGTTGTTTCGCCGG
>DASZLH010000004.1:0-13702 GCA_035552495.1 Kapaibacterium sp. (SeqCode)
CGATACAATATGCGCCGCCTTGAATTGCGGTGTTTCACCCGGAAGATCCGGAGTCATCATCCCCGAAGGGACCATGACCTGCCAGCACCGGCCATGCTGGATCGTGTGAGAACTTCCACCGATTTCCGTTCCATTGTCACCAAAATAGCTTACGGTAACCGTATTATTATCGGTAAATGAACCGATCAGGATATAGGCGTTGCGGACCTGCACACCTCCATCCGAAGAAACGGCCTCGCCGCCAGCCGGCATGTAGCCAAGATAGTAATCGCGGCCATCCGAACTAATACCCGTACTCTGCGCGATCGCATTAGTATGAATGCCGAATGTCATACCGGCGATAAGGACCAATGCAACCACCGCAGCGCGGACCGAATGAAACGAACTGGGAACGAATGAAGTAACCATTACGGGACTCCCGAAAAAGTGAACATGAAGACAAACGCCAATAACCGTTGGCCTTTGTCCTGTATTTGTATTCCGGACCACATCGTCGCCGGACCAACGGACATCGCTTAGACGTCAGGAAGCAGCAAGAAATTTGTTATATGGATTCACGCAAGTTTTCTCATACTACGAGAAGCCAATGAAAAAAATCTCAGAAAAAGAACATTTCGTAGCGCAAGGAGTTCCGCAAATACGGAACTTCTAAAAACAGCACGAAAAAGCAGTCGGAACTTCCGTCCCAGTTCTATATTTATCGGACTTTCGCCATCATGACCGGATGGGCGGAATGCCACAGCAGTTCGCCCGTTGTGGGATCGTACGCCGACATCCGAGCGATGTAGCTGCCACTCGAAAGCTCGTCGCCGAACATACTCGTGGAAAGCGATATCTCATGCACGCCCACGGAAAGCAACTGATGTACGACGGGCGTTGCGACCGTACGGCCCGTTATATCCGAAATAGTAAGATCGACAATTGCCTCTGTTGGAAGCGCAATAGGTAGCACCGTGCGGTCGACGAACGGATTTGGCTGGTTCGGGCCGATTTGCCATGCGTTCACATTATCGCCATAACTCGCATCGACACGGACAGGGCCATGTGACGAGCGCGTGCCATCGAGCGCAATATCGACTAAACGATATTCATAAATTCCGGGCTCGACATTTTGATCCGGATAAACGTAGCTGTGCTCAAAATTCGACGTACTTGCTCCCCGAAGCGAATTATTATTATTGAAATTTGCGAGATTCATATAAAGGTCGTCGCCAGCTCCGTCGATTCGGCGACGGTCGATTTCAAATCCGGCGCAATCGTGTTCGTTGGCGGTCTTCCAATTGAGATCGACCTCACCAATATGATGACACGATGCCGTAAACGATTCGAGCTCGATCGGCAGCACGCTATCGTTATAGACCCACTGAGCATAAATATCGGGATTCGAACCATTCCGAAAATCGGTCCATGCGGCGATCGCTCCAAATTGATGCGAAGCGAGTACGACCTGTTTCTTTTGATAGCTATTATTCGGATCCACGCTCACCGGCATACCCCAGGTGCTCCCGACCGTCGGGAAATACCGTTTCAGTGTTCGATCGACGCGCTGTGCATAGATCGCGGTATCGGAATTACGCGCATCGTTCCAGGCCACGAGCAAGCTGCTGCCACCATTGATAGGGGTAGCATGAAAACCGACTTGTCCGTTCGGCTGGTTGCAAATCGGATAGACATAGCCTGCATCCGGCTTTGGAGTCTGGTCCGCTTCGATGCGTATCATCGCCACGTCGGTACCGGTAAATGGATTATCCGTTTCGAAGACGACGATCATTCCATTATAGGCTGTTGTGCCAGTCCCGAAAGGAACGAATGCGGAATCATCGAGAAATACCTGTGGCGAGTATTGGGCATAGGGCATGGAGCCTGTCACTTCGACGGGTCCGCCGGACCAGACTTTTGAGCTATCGGCGATCCGTATGCGCTGCGCTCGAATGTCGGTTGTATCGGTGGACGTTGGGCCCTGGACTTCCCATACAAAAACAATCTCCGAGCCATCGCGTCGCATGGCCACATGATTCACATTAGAATTATAGGCGGAGTTTGGATCCGGAAGCGAAACGGTGACGGCCTGAGGAATCGGAGGATTCCAAAGGCGGGTGCGGTTCGAATCGAGGCGCATAGCAGCGATCGTTGTCGGAATCGTCGCGCCACTCGTCCAGGCAATGATGCAGCCGCCTGCGCCATCGTTGCAGATCGCAGGATGGGTCTGTGAGCTCCGTTCAGTGTCGATCGGCATTCCCACTGGGCCTTTAATGGTATAGGAAAGGTTCGTTGCCGATGAAGTCGGGATGCTTACCAGGTCCAAAGCCGTATCGTTAACGACCGCATTGATCGTATACGTACCCTTATTCACAATTACGATTTGAAGGCCAACGATGTCTGTCTTAAAGGTGGCGTTGCCATCGAAAAACCTCCAGAGCGCATGACCGAATGAACCGACATTCTTAATATATCCTGTGGTCCCGGTGGTAAGTCCAAACTTCACGCCGCCAGTCCACATCCGGTTCATGTAGATATCGGGTTCTGTGGTGGTCGTTGGACTGCGATTATCTTCCCACGCGACGTATGCTTTTCCCGTTCCGTCATTGCAGATCACCGGATTCTTACAATCGAGTTTACCGACGCGTAACGGCAGTCCGGTATCGGCATACATGAGCGTTCCGTTTGCCCTCACATGCTGCCCGAACAAACAGACGCCGAATTTTCCGCTGCTGGCAAACCGATTGTCCGTCCAGGCGACGTATGCTCCGCCGCTATCGTCGGTCGCGATGATCGGAGATTGCTCGTTCGAGCCGCCATGCCCCAGGCGAATGCCATTATGCTTCCACATCTCATGCCCCAAGGAATTCAGATGCTGACCGTAAATTTCGTAATAGGCACCGTTGCGGTTATCTTCCCATACGATGATCGCGCCGTTCGAGCCATCTGCGACGATCGCCGGATGGTCCTGAATGCCGATCGTATCGCACACGACGGTGTTGGTGGTGGAGTCCGAATGCCACTGCGCGTTAGCGGGCGCAATCGCAATCATACTGCTTACAATGCTAAAACTAAGAATACACGCACGAAGTAACAACTGTGGGGACTTCATCGCAATTTTTCGATACCGTGATTAATGAAACGCATCCTGTGGCCTGAATAAGCCCGATTTACCATTCCAGATAAGAGCAGGCCTATTCTACGTAACGTAAAACGCTCTCATCCTCTAAATATAACAAAGATAATAAAGATTTTTCTTACTTAGTGAAATGCGTTCCAAATCATATTAGCTCTGAGAAGAATGAATGATTTGGGCAATATCGTGTTGCTTGCTCCAACCTAATCTGGAGGTATTCATGCAAGCGCGTCCCGAATCTATTACAAAAGACATCCGATCTCTTGAAATCACAGAAGTTTGCGAGCTGGGCAACTGGCTCGATAAGTACATGCGATTGGAGCTGACCAATCCCCGCCTGACCGACAGCGAGTTACTGCTCGATGTACTCGTCCGGTCGAACCGCGAGTACGAGAGCGATCTCGGAGTCTTCGGAGTACTGGAGTGACCGCAGGAGGGCGTAACGCGTAACCCGTGTAATCAAGGGTAAATAATAATATGCTTATACGGGCTCGTAAGGAGTTATGCATTACGCATTTACGCATTTACGCGTTACCTGTTACGCATTACGTCTTACCCTTTACCCTTCCGAAACTGAACGGCCTTCCATTGCAGGAATAACGGCTTGCACTTATTGCGCTGATATTTGCCGGTGCTCGTCACGGGAATATCATTGCCGAAAATAACGGCTTTCGGAGCTTTGGAAAATGGCAGGCGCTCGCGGCAGAACGAGAGAATTTCTTCTTCGCTCAGGCTCACTCCTTCCATTGCCTGCACGTATGCGCCGACTTCCTCGCCGTAAAAATCATTTTCGAACCCGACAGCGATCGCTACCTTCACCTTCGGACATCCGGCGAGCACTTCGTCGATTTCGAGCGGCGAGATATTGACTCCTCCGCGTATAATCAGCTCTTTCAATCGCCCGGTGATAAAGAAAAATTTGCGGTCCTGTTCGTCCAGCTCGTAAAAGCCTTCATCGCCGGAGCGAAACCAGCCATACGAAAATGTTTTGTCGTTCGCTTCGTCGTTTTCGTAATAATATTTCATCACATTGAACCCGCGAATAGCGATCTCGCCTTTTTCACTTGGCGGAAGTTCATGGCCATTCTCGTCGGCGATAATCATCTCATTCTGCGGAATAGCAATGCCTATCGAGGGATAGCCGTAGTCACGCATCCAGTGGCGATGCTCATCCGGAGTAAGATCGATCGGCAGAAAGCAAGAATAGCACGTTGTTTCGCTGAGGCCATAGCCATGCACGATCGGAATGCCGAACATTTCCTCGAACTGTGCACCAAGTTCGACTGTCAGCGGACCGGCGCCGCAGATGATATGGCGCAGAGTAGTGGGTAGTGGAAAGTGGATAGTGGATAGTGGATTTAAGGTGCCTTTTTCACTATCCACTATCCACTTTTCACTATCCACTCCCCCTTTATAATACTCGATCAAAAACGCCAGCAGCGTCGGCACGACGCTTACGACATTCACGCGTTCTTTTTGAATGCGCTCGAAAAAATACTCCGATTGAAATTTCTGATTTAGCACGACCGCTCCGCCGAAATACATCGGCGTGACCAGCGTAACGATCGTCCCATTGACATGATGGATCGGCAGGACGCACATCATGCGCTGGCTGTTCGTCATCGCGTGCCATTCGGTAATACCTTTTGCGTCCGCGAGCAGATTGAATTGCGTGAGCACGACTCCTTTCGGGTTGCCGGTCGTGCCGCTGGTATAGACGATCAGCGCCTCATCCTGCAATGTGACGGCTTCGGGGCTCGTAAAAAACGGCTCGGCATTGGCTAATGCTGCTTCGAACAAATCTTCTGCATTCCCGCCACCACACCACAGGACCGATTCGACTGACTGGACCGATGCGATGATAGGAGTAATTCTTTCGGCATAATCGCTTCGGACGAATGCTAACTTCGTCCGGCTGTTTTCGAGAATGTATTGAATCCGGTGGTCGTCTTCCGATAAACTGACCGGCACAACACACGCCCCCAAAAGCCACGCACCGAAATACTGAATGACCGTATCCGCATGGTTGTGGCTGATCGTGGCGATGCGGTCGCCTCGCCGGACGCCGAGCGAGTGCATGACATTCGCGCACTGCTGTGCGAGCATGAAGAAATCTTTGTAATTATATTCGATCCGAATTCCGGCGAGATCGTAGAAAATCAGATACGGCTTCGTATCGTAATAGCGGCCGTGCTTGAAGAGCAGTTCGCCGATATTTTGATGATCGATTTTCCCGGCCTCCGGATCAGAATCGGAGACGTAGCGGGCGTGGGCGATTTTTTCGAGTGTTGCGTCGGATAACATACACCCAAGCAACACAAAAAACAAGGTTTAGGGTTTGGGCATCGTTAGGATACCCTCCCCCTAAACCCCCTTACCTTACTTTAACCCTATACCAATTACTTCACGACAATCATTTCGCGTCTCAGTACCGCTTCACCCTGCTGTAACACATACTGATAGCTGCCGGAAGCCAGTGGCTTAGTATCGAGCATCACCATGTGAAAGCCTGCGTCCATCTCCTCGTCCACGGGCGTCATAGCGAGCTTTCCAGTCGCATCGAATACGCGTAGGGTGACATGGCCGGAATTCGCAAGCGTAAAGTGGACCATCGACTCCATCGAGGACGGATTCGGGAAGATGGGGTCCATCATCAGCTTGGTATCGGCGGGAGTTTCGACTCCAGCCGAACCCGCGGTGAATGAACCCGTCATGCCTAACGATTGGTGTACCGTACAAACGTAATTATATGTGCCGGCAACCGTGACGGTATAGGAGAAAGTCGTCACCGAAAGATCCGATTTGTTGAATGCTGCGGCGCCGCTCGGAATCGTTGTAGAGGTTATCGTGTGTCCGGAATTGCCCGTCCATTCAATGACATCGCCAACATTGACGTTGACGGTTTGAGGATTGAAAAAGAAATTGCCAAATGATATCGAAACGGTTTTTGCCTGCGCTGTGCCGGCAGCCAAAAATATAACGGTAAGAAAGATATAGTAAAAACGCTTCATAAGTCCTCCAGTTAGGTGATTAAAAATTTCTTGAAAATAGCTTATTTAGTTGCAGGGGTTTGAGGAGCACCGCCGGAGGCGGTAAAAGAGCCGACCATGCCTTCGTGCTCGTCGCATTGGTAGGCATAGCTTCCCGCCACTCGAACAATGTACCGATAGCTCGCGCCATTTTCGATGTGCATAAACGCTTTGGCGCCCGCCGGAGATTTGGTGAGCGTGAGCGGATGGTCGTCGAAATTGCCGACCCAGACGATCGTATCGCCGACGCTTACCGCCAGCGATTTCGGCGAGTAGGTCTTGCCGAGCGATCCACCGAATTTAATCGTGTAGGTCGCTGCGGATGCAGCGGCTGTGATTGAAAAAACCGAGACGAGCACTAAAAAACAAATTCGCTTCATACGTACTTCTCCCACGGTGTGTTAAGAGAGAAGACACAGAGATGCGCGTCCGAATTACAAGCTCAACCAAAAAACATGTGTAGCTCCTGGAAGACATTCCCGAAGCTAGACATGTTTACTCATTCACGTTCGCCTATTACATTCCATTACAATCGAGCACCAGATGCAATTGTGCGATCGCGGCATCGACAGCAGCAAGTGCCGCATCACGGTTACCGCAGAAGGTATTGTCGGAGTTTGCAAGGTCCTTCCGGGCTTTTTTTAGCTCTTTCACAGCCGCGCGGGTATTTGGCAGCGTGCCGGACTTATGGGTCTTGTAGCCGAGCGCCTTTCCCGTCATGCAGGCGAGCGCGCCGGTGAGTTGCTGAACCGCGGTATTCGCTGCATCTATCGCTGCCGCGCGATGACCGCAGAAATCGCCCGCCGCATTCTGAAGCTCCGGCTGCGCGAGCTGTAACGCGGCGAGCGCCTTGCGGACATGCTCCTCGGCGTCGTCTTTCGCCTTTGTATGAGAGCGGCTATGCGCAACAGCCGAGTTCGCGCTGAGCAGCAGTGCTATCGTAACAAGTCCAAGGATCGAAGTAAATCGTGTATGCATAATAATCTATTGTTTGGTGAGTATGATTTCGCCGCCTCATTCCCCTAACCCCCTTCTCCCTGGTGGAAGAAGGGGGAGCAAAAGCCCCCTCTCCCAGCAGGGAGAGGGGGTTGGGGGTGAGGCCAGCGCCCGATTAATTACTTGTTGCTTATGAAAGCAAAAAGCTTTCCAGCAAGCATACTCAACCATTCAATAATCGTCCATTCTATAAATCGGAGAGTAGTTCGAGCGGATACGACCGGCCGGCCTGCCAATCCTGGACGATCCTTCGAAGAAACCTCGCTCCGACCAATTCGCTGTCGTTCATTCCTAAAATTTCTACGGGACTCATCCATTTCACTTCGAGGATTTCATCGCGGGGCCGGGCCACGCCGCTATACGATGCTGCTTCGAATACAAACCGCATCGTTTGGAGATTGGGACTGATCCCGGAATAAATGCCGATGATACTTCCGAGGGAAACCTCAAGACATGTTTCCTCCCTGACCTCCCGAATAGCCGCCTGCTCGGGGTGCTCCCCTAACTCGACATGACCGCCTGGGAAATTCCACTGGCCGCGATGGACTTCCTTTGCTTCCCGGACGAAGAGAATCCGGCGCTCGGAATCGGGTATAATTGTGCTAACGTGAATGATAATCGACATACTACATCGTGCTCGATGCGCCCTGCAACGAACCCGAAAGGCACAACGTTTATGGGCGCTGCCCAAAATTACATTGCCGGAGTGGCGAAATTGGCAGACGCGCCAGACTTAGGATCTGGTATCGCAAGATGTGCAGGTTCAAGTCCTGTCTCCGGCACTCGAATAACGTATAGTGGATAGTGGAAAGTGGATAATAGTATCCATGAACCGCTCCATTACTTTCCACTATCCGTTATCCACTATCCACTACCCAAATTGAATACAACGATTCACGAGCGCTCGCAGATCGGGCGCGAACTCGAAATTTCGGTCGATGAGGCCGAGTTGCAGCAGGCTTTCAACGAGGCATACAAAACGATGCGGCCGAGGCTATCGCTGCCCGGGTTTCGTCCTGGCAAAGCGCCGCTGCCGATTGTAAAAAAAATGCATGGGGACGCCATTGAAGGTGACGCCATCGAAAAGCTCGCGCAGGAGAAATTTCGTGAAGCCCTCGAAGAGCATAAGATCGAGCCGATCGGCACGCCCGTCATGACCGATATTCACCGGCATCCGGGCGAGGGCGCGCACTTCAAAATCCAGTATGAAATCCGGCCCGAGATCGAACTCAAAGATTTTGCTGGAATGGAAGTCGAAAAGCGAATTATTCCGGTGCGCGAGGAAGATGTCGATCGGATGATCGACCGTATGCTCTTCCGCAGAGCCACGCATGAACCGGCGACCGTTATCGACGATGCGAACACGACCGTTCGTTTGGATTTCAAAGAAACGACCGCGCCGGAAGGCCGTGAGCCCGGACACTCCGAAGAAGAAGTATATCTTGGCGATCCCGATGTGCTGCCCGAACTGCGCGATGCGCTGATCGGCCACAAAGCTGGCGACATCGTAAGCCTCTCTCTCCCGACGAGCCGCAATAAACCCGGCGATGAACCGGGGCCCGAAAAGAAGGAATTGGCCGAAGTGATGGTGCTTGACATCCAAAAAGTCCAGTTGCCGGAGCTCACAGAAGCGCTCATCAAGGAAGTATCGACCGAGAAAGCTTCGACGCGCGAGGAACTCCGAAATGTTGTTCGGGAGGAGCTAAACGAAGCGCGCGCAAAGATCGCGCTCGAAGATTTGGAAGAGCGGATCGTCGCAAAACTGCTCGATATACACGAGTTCGAAGTGCCGCATACTATCACGCATGCTATTTTAGGGCAGATGCTCGAAGAGATGCAGCAGGAAAATACCCGGCGCGGATTTCCGCCGAATTACGGCATCGATGAAGAGGCATTCCACGAGCGCAACCACAAAATTGCGGAATCCCGCGCCAAATGGATGCTGCTCCGCGATAAATTGATCGAGACCGAACAGATCGAAGCGACCGACGAAGACCTCGACAAACTTGCCGAGGAAGAGTCGAAAAAATACGGATTGCCGAAAGAGAACCTGCTCAAGTACTACAACAAGCAGGACGCGGTAAAAAACCGCATCGTCAACGACAAACTTGGCACGCGGCTTCGTGAGAAAGTACACATTGTCGAGAAGACGCTATAAAGACGTGGATGCGTCAAGCGTGGATGCGTAACGCGAACTAATAGTTCTCCCCTTCCTTGCGAAGGAGGGAGCATCTTAATAGTTCTCCCCTTCCTTGCGAAGGAGGGAGCGGGGGGTGGTTAACGAAACATGTTTATTCTTTCTTTCGTAATTCACAGTTTATAATTCGTAATTTTATGAAGACCGATACTTCAAACTTATTTTTCAATCAAACGCCACATGCGGCACTCGTACCGATGGTCGTCGAGCAGACGGCACGCGGCGAGCGCGCATTCGACATTTATTCTCGTCTCCTCAAAGAACGTATCGTATTTATCGGCACGCCGATCGATGACACGGTCTCCTCGCTGCTCATCGCACAGCTTCTCTTTCTCGAATCGGAAGACCCCGACCGCGATATTAATATCTATATCAATTCGCCGGGCGGTTCGGTCTCGGCGGGACTCGCAGTCTACGATACGATGCAATACATCAAGCCGGACTGCGCGACGATCTGCCTCGGCATGGCGGCCTCGATGGCATCGCTGCTGCTCGCCGGCGGCGCGGCGGGCAAGCGCACCGCGCTTCCCCACTCGCGTATCATGATCCACCAGCCACTTGGCGGCACGCAGGGCCAGGCAACGGACATCGAAATCTACACACGGGAAATGCTCCGTATCCGCGATGACCTCTACGGAATTTATTCCTACCATACCGGCAAAGCTATCGAGCAGATAGCCAAGGACGCCGAGCGTGATAATTACATGTCGCCCGAGCAAGCGAAAGAGTATCGCCTGATCGATAACATCATGAGCAAGAGCGCGATGAAAGAGCTTGGACACGGCGTGCAGCTCCCGCTCACCGGCGCCGTGCAAAAGCTCGGCGAGAACGTCGATGCCGGACAAGCGGCCCCCGCCCCCAGCAGTGGCAGCGGCAGCGCGGCGAGATAAAACTCGCATTTCATATTACATGAAACATCCTCTCCATTCGAGAGGCTGTTTTTTTATGTTGTGTAACAATTTCGACATTCGAAGGTTATTCGTTTCTGCCGACCGCGCTCACGCGTTTGGCCGGCAGCCGCCTGTTGCCGGAAAGTACCGGTTAGGGTATCATATACACGTTACTACAATCCATCCCGGGGCAGGCGGCCTGAGTTATATTTGTGGAGTCAATATGAAATACATTGTAATTACGTTTCTTCTTCTCACACCGCTAATCGGAGCAGCACAGACGATTACGCTTGGCCCAATCACGAAGCTCACATATTGCGTGGGCGATACGATCGTCGTGCCGTATCAGGCGAGTGGGACGTTCGCGGGGGATAATACATTTGTGTTGCAAATGTCCGATGTGAATGGATCGTTTACTACTTTTACTAATTTAGGTCATGCTACTCGCAATACTGATTCAATTACTGTTAAGTTGAATAACACCGGGGGGCATTATCGTATAAGAATTGCTTCTACTGATCCCTACATTCTATCGTCTGACAATGGTGCCGACATATCTGTGGTTGGCTATCCTTCCCCACAACCGTGGCCCGCGGACGGATCTTATCATGGTTTCGCAGGCGATTCGATTCAACTTTCCGATCGCTCGTCAGAATCAACAGCCTCTACATTTCTTTGGAAGCTAGACCAAGATGCAAATCCGAATACTTCGACCGATCCCTCGCCGAAGATTTTATATCTCACACCGGGGGTGAAGTCTGGAACGCTCACCGTAGCAAATTCTTCTGGTTGCAGTACTTCCGTATTTTTTCAATTCAATCTTATCGGTTGCATGCCCACGATTCCTGCGAATGCTCATATTGTGACCGGTACAGAAACTGGTTCGGATGTGTCCGTTTGGGTGAAGGCTGGGGGCAGTTACACCACCAGTAACGAATCGAATACGCAAACGATATATGCCGAACCTGGAAGCTCTGTTCGTGCTGAATTTAGGACTCTTGGCTTATATTATATGAAAGCGGGCTCCTCCTTTATATCAAGTAATGGACAAGGCTACGCTGCGGTCGTCTTAAATCGAGGGACTAGCATTTCCTGGGATTCTTACAATTCGGTTGACACTTTTTATTGCGACAATCTGAATTTTGACTATTCGCTGGTTTCGAATGGCAGTGTGAATGATGTAACACTACCTTTGCTCTTTCTTCACCAAACGGCTGACTATTTTAGCGCCTTCGCAGAAGGGGAAATAATTGACGTACGTCTTACAAATCTCCTCGGTACTGAGGTGCTTTCTTCGCAAGGAGTGGGCGAACTCGATGTCGATCTCGCGCCATTACGCGCGGGCGTTTATTTTGCCGTTGTGGAGGCGGGCCAGCAGCGCGAAGTGAGAAGAATTGCGGTCGTGCATTAGCCGCGGTTTTTCCCGTCGGTCTTATTTCGGAAATCCTCCCTTGCCCAAATGGGTTACAGAGTGCCACACCTCACGTCGCACTATGTTTCCGTTTGACGCAACTGCATGTTCTTCGCTGATTTCCTGAAACGGTCGGGCCTCCTTATTTTTCTCCTGTCGGTACTCATCGCTCGGGTATCGGGTATGGGGTATCGGGTATCGGAAAATGCTAAACTAAATCGTTCGACGCACCATCCGAAATCCGACAATCATCCGGCGGCTCCGACCACACGGCCCGCTCCGGCGCCGCTTGTCGCCGTGCCGGCTATGCTTCCCGACCAGGATTCCGTCGACGACCGTCCCTGCTTTACGCTCGACGGCCGCCGAATGTATTTCGGCTCACGCAGGCAGTCGAAAGATACGTGGCGCGTGACCGACCCCGACCCGCGTTACAAATGGGACAGCGATTTATGGTATCGCGTTAGGATCGATTCCGGGACGAGCGAGGATGCAGTGTGGTCATCGCCAGTGAATGTCGGGCCGCCGATCAATAATTCGGGCGGCCAGCTCAATCCGACGATCTCACCCGATGGCAATGTCCTCTATTATGTCGGGTCTGGTCCGGTGCTTTGGAATGCGCGGATGACCGACGGAAAATTTCAGCAGCCGAAACCCGTCGTGGGCCTGCTCAACCGAATTTATTCGGCCCGTCAATTTGCGCAGGGGCATTTTATCGACTCCGTTCGGAGACTCGTATTTCAGGAAATGCTGCCGGATTCCGATCTGCGAACGCGCGCGCCCGATGCGTGGGACTTGCACTATCGCGAGCACATGGTCCAGCATCTTAAGACGCAAATGGCTGTCGATTTTGCCACGACGATCCGGTGCGAGTCTTCGATCACGCCCGACGGCAAGTTTGCCATCATCAGCGAAAATTTTGGAAAAAAAGGATCGTATGGAATGGGCGGTGAAGGCGGCGAAGACCTTTGGCTCGTGACGATCAACCAGCAGGGCGCCTGGGATAGCGTCCTTGCGCTCAATGGCAACATCAATTCGGAATTCGACGAAACGTATCCGTTCATCGCCGCCGATGGCGTAACGCTTTACTTCACCTCGAACCGACCGTGCAAAACGTGCGGCACGAATGGCGGCAGGCAAGATATTTACCGCACGCAATTCAATGGCACGCATTGGACGGATCCCACCCCGCTCGGGCCGCCGTTCAACTCGCAATACGACGATTACGGATTTTCGATCGGTCCCGATGGACAGACCGCCTACTTCGTTTCGAACCGCGAGGGAAAATCGCGGCTGTTCCAGGTCAAGCTTTCGGCGGAGGATACTGACGTTGCGCCGAAGCCGGTCGTTATTCTTCAGGGACATATCTCCGATGCTAAAACGCATCGGCCGCTGCGCGCCGAAGTATTTGTGGACGATCTCTCGTCCGGGAAAAATCAGCTCAGCGTATTTAGCGACAGCATTTCGGGTAATTATATTCTTGCGGCTCAGCGCGGACACCGGTTTGGAATCGAGGCCGAAGCGTCGCACCATCTTCCCCACTCCGAGCGGTTTACGGTCCCGGCAGATCAGCCGTTCGACCGCACCGTGCTCGATGTCGAACTTGCGCCGGAAGAAGTCGGCGCGACGGTCGAATTCAAAAATGTCTATTTCGATTTTGGCAAATCGAAACTGCTGCCCGAAAGCGGACCGGAGCTCGACCGCGTGGCTACATTTCTCTCGAAATCGAAAAAGATCACGCTCGAAATCGGCGGACATACCGATGATGTCGGTACACTACAAGCCAATCAAAAACTGTCGGAAGCGCGTGCGCAGGCTGTGCTCGATTATCTGGTGCAGCATGGCGTAAACCGCGCGAGCCTGAAGGCAGTCGGATACGGCAAGTCGCGGCCACTCGTCAAGGGGACCTCGGACGAAGCGCGCGCGAAAAATCGCCGCGTCGAAATGACGATTACGAGCGCGTCGGATTAAGATGTGTGTGGGCACCTTTGGCATTCCTCGCGGCTTTGAATGAGTGATGAAACAGCTTCTGGAATGGCGGTGTGGCGCATGCTTTAGCTTGCGTCA
>DASZLH010000005.1:0-13359 GCA_035552495.1 Kapaibacterium sp. (SeqCode)
TATAAGAAGACGTTGGGGCCTGCCATGAGGAAAATAGTAGCAGTTGCCCTGTTCGTACTGGCCGGTTTCTTAACGATCGGTTCGAATCTCGACCTCGCATTTGCCAAGAGCGCCGCTCGCCGCGTTGCCTCCAGGATGCGCGAGGTCAAGAGTAAAGGTCAATTCCATCTGCTGAACATCTATAATACGATCAAAGCGACGAACCCTTCGCTTGTCACTGCGATGAACCATGCCACGACCGGACTGGCTTCGTGGTACGGCGGGATGTTTCACGGACGGAAAACTGCGATGGGAACGACGTACAATATGTACGCAATGACGGCGGCTCATCGTTCGCTGCCGCTTGGAACGTGGGTGAAAGTCACGAACGATCGCAATGGTAAATCGGCGGTTGTCCAGGTGACGGACCGAGGCCCGTATGTTGCGAACCGCATCATGGACCTTTCCTACGCAGCTGCGCAGAAGCTTGGCTATGCGAATGCAGGCACAACGAGCATTTCGATGAAAGTGCTTGGCCATGGCTATGCTTCTGCGGAGGAAGCGCAGCAGGCAGCGGATCAGCAGGCAACCGATCAGCAGGTTGCAAGTCAGGGGACCGATCAGGCTGACATTACTTCGATCATTCCAGCATCGTTTTCGTCGGTCTCGACTCGAACGGATAACGTGACGTCGAACTCCTCTGGCCTCCTTGCGGATGCCGCGGGCAGTATGCAGAACATGCTCGCCGATGCGATCACGACGCTCACGGGAGGTACTCCTGCGACGGCCGTGGCAAGTATCTTCGGTTAAACTATGCACCTTCACCGTATAGATTCGACATCTTCAACACCCAGAACGGGACAGGGCAGGCAGCCTGTCCCGTTCTGTTTTTCATTGATTCACTTCCACCATTGAACGTGAAGTGGAAACCTGCTGTTTGAAGAAACGCTTGAAAAAAGGGCGCTTAGTCTCAGCTGGTTTAGAGCGTCTCGTTTACACCGAGAAGGTCGGGGGTTCGAATCCCTCAGCGCCCACAGCCGTAGTCGATCTCACATGTATTGCAGGTCCGGTAGACCCATGGGACCATCTTTTCTACCTTGAGAGAACGTCATAGAATGAAGCGTTATTTACTTTTATTTTCCGCTCTGGTATTCTCAGCTTGTGCTCGTCAGTCGGCCGTGCCTTCGAATTATCATGAGATCGAAGTGAAGAATGGTGGCAGTATTTCAGGACGCGTGACGTATAATGGCACGATGCCAGCTGTCAATTCGGTGATTGTCGAGAAGGACCAGGATGCGTGCGGTATGTCACATCCAAATCCCTCGAATCCGGGTCATGGGCCAGGAATAGCAGGAGCGATCGTTTATCTTGATACGATTACAGCAGGGAAGTCATTTTCGGACTTCAGTCCTTCTGCGACGATGGATCAGCGGGGCTGCGAATTTCTGCCGCATGTGCAGGTCATAAAGCTCGGGACCAATATCGTTGTATCGAATAGCGACAAGGTTATTCATAACTTCCATTTTTACTTAGATACTAAAACGGTAGTCAATGAACCGCAGCCGGAAGGAGCACCACCGCGTGAAGTGCTATTGCCTAATCCGGGCTTAAATACGGTTCACTGCGATGTACATCCGTGGATGCGTGGGTTTGTGATGGTGGTGGAACATCCCTATTTCGCGACCACCGATTCGACCGGGCAGTACATGCTTTCGAATGTACCGCCTGGGACTTACACGGTAAAAATGTGGCGGGATAGCTGGGTACTCGATCAACCGAAAGGCCCGAATGGGGAAGTCACCACCTACGATTGGGGCAGTGATTATCATAACCAGAAAGTAGTGCAGGTCCAGCCCAACGCACCAACGACAGTAGATTTTACTTTACCCTGAACTATCGAGGGATTTAGAACGAGGCATTGAACCCGCCGTTAGAAATCACTCGGACACTATCGGCAACACCAGGGAAAATGAGCGTACCCTGAAAGGCGCCCTCAACCGTAGGAGAAGTCGAGGTGATTGTGATCGTAAACGATCCTTGCCCAAGCCTGGCCGCATAATCACGGCCCTGTACAGCATCATAATAATGCAATTCCGCACTTACATCAGATTCGGTGACAGTATATGGGATAACGGCAGATTTTGGAATATACATAGTGATCTCATCGGCCGGTTCACCACCGACATCCTGCGTGCCGCTGATAGAATAGTTCGTGCCATTATCATTAGCGAATGTAGAGTACAATGAAGTGAAAAGAGATCCGCCTGAAATATCAGCGGTCATGGCACCCGGATTAAGTTGGCCCGGCGGAGTGGTGGAGAGTCCGTTATTACAGGCACTTAGAGTAAGAGAAAGGGTTGCAAGTAGTAATACCCAAACGCAAAAGTTTTTTTTCATCGCGACGCTAATTGATAATCTGAAAAACTTCAAACAATAATTCCACCTCCAATGAGATCGCTTCCTTCGTATAGTGCGACCGATTGTCCGGGTGTTATTGCTCTGCGAGGCTCGTCGAATATAACTCGCATTCGCAAATCGGAAAGTGGAAACGCAACCGCGCTAGCTCCTTCATCTTTGTAGCGAATTTTGGCTGTTACATGCAACCCCTGTTCGGGAAGTGAATCGTACTTGATGAGATTGACGCTATGCGCGGTCAGTTCATTTGCGAATAAATCGTTATCGTCGCCGAGCATGACGCGATTGTTGACAATATCGAGGCCAGTTACATATAGCGGCTCAGGGTGCGACGGAATGCTGAGTCCAAGTCCCTTTCGCTGCCCAATAGTATAAAACGGAACACCGTCGTGCTTTCCGACGGCCTCTCCTTTTAGGATGAATTCACCGGTGGGTGCAAGCTGGGAAATACCGGTAACATTCTCCTTGAGGAACCGTCGATAATTATTATCCGTCACGAAGCAAATTTCATAACTCTCTTGCTTGTTCGCAACTTCCAGTCCATATTTTTCCGCAATCGATCGAGCTTGGACTTTCGTATAATTCTGGAGTGGGAACATCGTGCGGTGCAAATGTTCTTCACGGACAGCCCACAACGCATAAGTCTGATCTTTAGCGGCATCCGCGGCCTTAGAGACGATCATGTGCCCGTGCTCTTCCCGCAGCCGGGCGTAATGGCCGGTAGCGATAAAATCGCAGTCGAGTGCGTCGGCTTTCCGCAGCATCGCTGCCCACTTGATTTCACGATTGCATCGAACGCATGGGTTAGGGGTCTGGCCAGCAAGATAGGTTTCGGTAAAATAGTCGATGATCTCGCGGCTGAATTCTTCCGTCATGTCCGTAACATAATGCGGAATGCCCAGTTTCATCGCAACTCGGCGGGCGTCGTTAATGCCATCTAGGGAACAGCAGGAAGTATCATTCGCCGAATTCCCGCCAACGTCTTCATATTTGTAGGTCTTGATGGTCATTCCAATAATGGTATGACCTTCTTCCTTCAGCAGCGCGGCAGCCACCGAAGAATCCACCCCTCCGCTCATTCCAAGTAATACTTTTGCCATTTCGCGAGGCTAACAGGAAAAAGGCAATTATGAATTATGAATTTTGAGTTATGGAGCAAGGATTTCTTGGGCCTAATCAGGAGGGAAGTTGAGAAGAAGATGAGTTTAAATGCTTACACGGGCCATATCACCTTTTGCAAGAAGCGTGGGGTTGCGCTTTACAATTTCGGCTGCCAGGTCGAGGTAATTTTTGGTGCCACTGCTCGCAGCATCATAGAGCACGACGGGCATTCCGAAACTAGGAGCTTCACTGAGGCGAACATTCCGGGCAATTAGAGTATCGAACGCTTTCTCACCAAAATATTTTCGGACTTCTGCTACTACCTGATTCGAAAGCCGGAGCCTGCCATCGTACATTGTCAGCAACACACCTTCGATGTCTAACTGCCCATTCAAATGCCGCTTCACGATATTAATTGTATTGAGGAGCTGCCCTAACCCTTCGAGCGCATAATATTCGCATTGCACCGGAATAAGTACACTGTCGGATGCGGTGAGCGCATTCAATGTAAGCAAGCTTAAGGATGGTGGACAATCGACGATAATTATGTCATATTCATTTCGAATTTCCGTCAGGGCTTTCGTCATCAGCCGCTCGCGTTCCGGTAAATCGACCATTTCGACTTCCGCGCCGACCAGATTAATGTGCGAAGGAATTAGATCGAGATGGGGGACATTCGTGCTTAAGGCTGCTTCTCGCGCAGGAAGACCGGTTACCAGTACTTCATAAATAGTCTTTTCAAGCTGTTTCGACTCAATGCCCAGCCCGCTGGTCGCATTGGCCTGTGCGTCGAGATCAATGAGAAGCGTTCGGTATTCTCCGACAGCGAGTGACGCGGCAAGATTAACCGCAGTCGTTGTTTTGCCGACTCCTCCTTTTTGATTTGCAATCGTAATAATCTTTCCCATGCCTGATATAAACTTTTCCTATCATAGGAACAAACAAACGGCTGAGTCTATCTCAGACATTCGCAAGCGTCATCCAATAAAATGCGGCAATAACGAGCGCATGCTGAATATCACCATCCCGAATTAGGCGTTCGATTTCTGAACGATGCACGAGTCGGACCCTGATATTTTCATGTTCGTCGAATTTCGTTTCCACAGTCAATCGCGCATTTGTAAGCAGGTATGTGTAGCACTTGTTCCGAATGAAGGCTGGATTTGGAAGGACTTCGCCAATCTTTTTGAATTGACTTGATTGGGTTCGTTCATAACCAGTCTCTTCGGCAAGCTCACGCAGAATTGCATCGACAGGGTCTTCATGTTCGTCAATGATCCCGCCCGGAATTTCCAGTTCGATGCGATCGCTTCCCTGGCGGAATTGCTCGATAAGCACGATCTCCTCGTTTTCGGTGATAGCGATAATGTTTGCCCAATCGGGTGCATGAAGAATAAAAAAGTATCCATGCTTGCCAGTACCCTCTTCTTCGCGGCGATGTTCTTCGAGCGTAAGAAACGAATTTTCAGCAATAACTTTCTTCGCTGTGGTCGTCCAATGGGGGATTGAAGATTCTTTCAAAATATTTTCAGCGATTTAAATGATAACTAAACATCGAGCTATTTTATCATGCCTAAGGCATTCAGCGCATAGTAGGATAATGCGGCAATACCTGCGCTTGCGGGGATCGTCAGCAGCCATGCCCAAATGATTCGTGTGGCAACGCCCCATCGCACTGCGGAAAATCTTCGCAGAGAGCCGACGCCGACGATCGCGCCGGTTATCGTGTGGGTCGTTGAGACCGGTACGCCAAGCGCCGATGAGCTAAACAGTGAAATGGCCGAAGCTAACTCGGCGGCAAACCCTCCGATTGGTTTGAGTTGCGTAATGCGCATACCCATCGTGCGAACGATTCGCCAGCCACCCGAGAGCGTTCCAAGTCCCATGGAGATATACGCTGCGATAATGACCCAAACAGGAATGTCGAATGTGGGGATCAACTTGTTCGCAAAGAGAAGTCCCGCAACAATGCCCATCGTTTTTTGTGCGTCATTTGTACCATGGCCGAGTGAATATGCCGCCGCGGACACAAGCTGCCCGCGCCGGAACCACCGGTCGACCGCCATCGGCGACCGTTTCCGGAAGAGCCAGGTCACGAGTAAAAAAATAAAGAAGCCAAGGATAAGGCCAAAGAGCGGTGCAAGAACAATAAACAGGAGCGTCTTTGTCCAGCCGGCTGCGATCACGACGCTGAACGTTCCGGCCTTCGCTATCGCGGCACCAGCATACGCGCCGACCAGTGCATGAGACGAGCTGGTTGGAAGCCCGAGCCACCACGTGATAATATCCCACACGATTGCTCCAATGAGGGCTGCGAGTACCACATACGTTGTGACCACGTGAATATCGACCATTCCTTCTCCGACGGTTTTGGCAACAGCAGTTCCAAATCCGAACACGGCCACAAAATTAAAAAACGCCGCCCAAACGACTGCTTGAACGGGAGTTAGGACACGTGTCGACACGACCGTCGCAATCGAATTAGCGGCGTCATGAAAGCCATTGAAAAAATCAAATAGCAGAGCGATGCAGATTACAATGACAATCAGCGTCACGGCTTCAGTAGATTAATTTTGAACAAGACGAGCACTCGAGCGAATATTATGCGTATTTTACGACAACACCTTCGATCAGGTTCGCCACATGCTCGCAGGTATCGATCGCTTCTTCGATATCCGAGAGAATTTCTTTTAGTTTGATGAGTTCGATTGGATCGCGAACGTCTTGAAACAGACGCGCGATCGCATTATGATAAATGTCATCACCCGCATTTTCACATGTATTGACATGCTCGCAGGAGCGAAGAATAACTTCTCGATTTTTCATATTATTCAACAAGGGGACCGCGACGGCAAGATCTTCGACGGCGTGAAGCAGAGTGTCGGTAAGATCGCGAAACTCCGGCGGAAACTCCGTAACTTCGTATAAGATCGTGCGCACGGCGACGTCTTCCATGAGATCGAGAATATCGTCGATTTCCGTCGCAAGTGCGTGAATATCTTCGCGGTCAATGGGGGTAACGAACGTTCGGGAGAGGTCGGAAAAAATGTCGTGCGTTATTTGATCGCCGCGATGTTCAGCATCTTCGATGCGCGCCGTCAGAATTTTCCGCTCGGAAGTTGTCTTCGCGTCTAGTAATTTTCGAAGATCGGTCGCAGCTTCCTGGATATTGGCAATGTTATTGGTAAAAAGTTGAAAGTATTGGTTCTCCTGCGGGAGAAGGCGTCGGAGGTAGGATACAAGTCCCATGCGCGATTTGTTGGATGATGTTTCAACAAAGTTACGAATTCTTTTGAAGCGGGAAGTGGGTTTTAGAAATGAATAGGTGCGTAACTGAAAAACTAGACATTATCTGAACGATTATGCTTGCAACCGAACGATTCTCCTCGCGTGTAGAAAATTATGTTAAATACCGGCCACATTACCCCGACGAAGTCATTGCCGCGCTCCGCTCAATGACAACTCTGAAACCTCGGCATATTATTGCCGATATCGGCTCGGGAACCGGATTTTCCGCTGAACTTCTATTAAAAAATGGAAATTTCGTCTATGGCATCGAGCCGAATAAAGAGATGCGCGAAGCTGGGGAGCATTATCTCTCGACCTTTAAAAATTTTCGGAGTATTGATGGGACAGCGGAGCATACAACGTTGAAAGACCGGTCGGTCGATTACATTCTTGCCGGGCAAGCATTTCACTGGTTTAATAATGAGGAGACTTATCAGGAATTTAAGCGTATTCTAAAACCGAATCAAGCCCCTTTTAATGGGGAGCTTGGCTGGCTTGTAATTTTATGGAACGACCGTCAAGTCGATACCACACCATTTCTCAACGATTATGAAAAGCTATTGAAGGATTTTGGTACCGATTATACTGAAATCAATCATCGTAACATCGATTCTTTAAAAGTGAAAGAATTTTTTCGAGGGTCCGAAGTGATCGAAATGAGCTTTCCCAATATTCAAGTTCTGGACTATTCCGGTGTGGAAGGAAGGCTGCTCTCCTCCTCGTACGTTCCTAATTCCGGCGAGCCGGATTACGATGCCATGCTTGCACGACTGCGAGAAATATTCAACAAACATCAAAAACACGGTACTGTCGATGTGATTTATTCAACCCTGCTGTATGCGGGTCGTTTGTAAGTGTGTTTTATTTTATAGATGGATGATGAAGCCGCTGGTATCCTCTTTAAAATGGACTTTGACTTCATGCCAATTTGTGCCAAAAATGATCTGATAGCCAAAGTAAGCGCCGAATATCAGCATGGCAATGCCCGTCCCCAAATTTATTTTTTGGAGCGTTGCAGGCTTAAATCCACGATGATGTTTTGAGATCCACCGCACGAGTGTGAGATACCATCCGGCCGTTCCAATGCCCGCACCAATAGCAAAGTACGCGTTCGTTGTGAATCCAACGCCAAGAACGCCCCAACTCCGCCAGAGCCCGGCAACGATAATCCACTCTGGCACCGCCATGATGTTCGTGGCATAGAGCAGAATCCCAATGACAAAAGGAATGAGCGCACTCTTTTGATTTAAGTGAATGCGCTTCATTGCTGCTTCGGCAACGCTCCCTTCGGGGACTTCACTTTTTCCGTTTTGTGACTCTTTTCGTTCTGATCGTAGCGAGCGTAACTGTCGAGTGCCCATCCAGCCGAGTGCAAGAAGACCGATGAGCTCGAAAACAAGGTCGATAATGGGCGATGAAACGAGAAATTGATTGATCTGGGCCGAACCGCCGCAGTAAATAAAGTCCATGAGTGCAGCTCCAAGCCCCACCGCAAATCCAGAGCGGAAGCTATATTTCAGCGTGCGGGAAATCGCGGCTGCATTCACAGGACCGATCGGCATGGACATCAGCCAGCCGGTAACTGCGCCAATAAAGAGTGCGACAATCACAGAGTTTTGTGTATCGATAATGATTTGGAACGAATCGCCGCGAGAGTTCTGTCGAGTTGTGCCGCGTGTGTCCGATCGTGTTCTTCCATGATCTCTAAAATACGCACAATATTCATTGGACCATATTTCGAGTGAATGCCAGTAAGTTCGAATTGCTCTTTGGTCAAACTTCGAATCAACCTGTGAGTATCCAACCGAGCGGCTGCCAAGTCAAGAATACCTGGGTCGAATTGCTTTTCATTGTAACGATTTTGAACGGCTTCTCGATCAGGATTCATAGCTTCGAAATAGGTAAGCGTTCGCTCCAGCAAGCGTCGTATTCGCTGCTGCCACAGCCGTTCGACATCCAGCATGTGGTAGACAATCTCCGTCGCACTGAACCCTATTGCAGAAGGTTTTTCACGAACAGATTCGTGTGGGTAGTTTTCCGCCACGGCAACAAATACGGCAAAGCTTTTATCTAGTGCCTCCAGGGGATTTGCGAATTGGCTGATTGCGCGCTGGTTGTTCTGTCGCTGATCCATTTTCGGGAACGTCGTTAGTGAAGAGTGTATTATTATAATCGAGATAAGAAATATGCGCGGTAGGATGAGCGTTCACCCAGCGAGCCATCTCCGGCGGTGCATAGACGCTTAGAAACGTTGTCATCGTTCCGGCTGCGGCCTCGATCTCGTTAGAATATTGTTTAAATAGTTCGGATAGATAGATGGTAATCCCTTTCCGGTCAACAAAATTTTTAGTGGAATCGCCGAGAAAGAGAAGAAGTTGATGGTCGAGCTCGTCGCTCAAGTGCGCTTCGGAATATGGCTCAGGACGAAGGGGTGGCGACGAACGCGTACCATCAAAAAGCCCAAAGAATACACGCGGCTCCCGAAAGTGTGTTGCAAGAATCTCATGCTCGATATCTTCGAGCGAATAATGCGTACCACCTATCAGCACGATTTTCGCGACTCGAAATCCCGGAATATCGGAAATCGAATGGACCGGCCAGTTCGAGCGAATAATATCGAGCACGTATGCATTGTGGGCGTTCAACCAAAAAGCCAGCTCTGCTTGCCGCGAAATAAAAATATCAGTTCGTACAAGTGCGAGTTGCTGAAGATAGTCCGTTAATTTGGCATCGGAACGAAGGGCATTATAACTTACCGAACCATTCGTCTGGAGCACATGAGATAAGACTTCCGCGAAAAGTGTATCGTCAACCTTCGCCATTCTTGCGCCATCTGGCATTTCCGTTATAGTCGTTCGGGCCGTACCAATGCACGAAGAAAGGGACACTCCAAGCAATAGTAGAATGCAAAGAAAATGAGCAAAGGAATGGACCCGCGAGTTCCTCCAGGTCGTTTGTATAGCGGCCTCCGCGCTGTTAAATTCCATCGGCTCAATAACACATTACATTAAAATTGGGTTACCAGCGAGAGTCCTCTGAATGAGTTTCGAATGTATTCTTCATTCGATCTAATTCATTCATCCGTTCCCGGAAGTATTCATATCGGTCCGGATTGAGTCTCGATAATTGAATATAGACTTTCCGGGCATCTTCGTATTGGCCTTGTTGTGCCATGATTTTCGCGAGCGTTTCGCTGACCAATCCTATTTCACCAGTTTCCTGAGCATCGGAAGCGCTCGATGTTGAGGTCATTTTTATTACCCCTGCATCGGACAATTTACGGGCGAGTTGACCAATCTCGCTAAGATCTTCCACAGCAGTTCTCGGATGAATGGATTGTGGAAGGGGAGATGCAGCGCGTTCCAACTCGAGCATAGAGGTTGATAATTCAAGCAGTATTTCCGCTCGTGGAGAGTTTGGGGCCAGCCGCAATGCACCCTTGAATTCCTCACGGGCGATCCGAAAATTGCCGAGCGAGTAATAACACTCGCCAAGTACAATCCTTAGCGTCGCGAAATCGAGAGAATCATGCACGCGCAACTGTTCCAGCGCTTCGCCGGGCTTCCCCGAAAGGAGTAGCCGGCGAGCGGCGTGGACTTCACGAATCATAGAATAATCGAGCGGTAAATCTGTCATGTCTGGCAAATTTACGAACAGATCTTAAGTAAAGTACAAACGACGCTGGAAAACGCGCGGATTCTATTCTATTATTAAGACCTTGTTCCTGACGCTCCGTATATGTTGCTTTCAATATTCCCTGTTTTCTTAGAATTTCGCGGACGACCGTCATGCGGTGAACACCGAGATAGCAATGTAGATAGACCTTATCGCCATACAGTGAGTCGATCGTACGGGCCGCAAGCTGTGCATCCCGATCGTAATAATCGCCCATTCGCTGACCTAGAATACTCGCCATTGGGAAATCGAAGAACTTCATTCCAAAGCGCCTGGCATTCGCAGATTCCTGATCCAGCAAAACGCGCTCGTATGGTATTTTAGGATCGAGCAGGCTGACAACTGTCGTTACACCATCGTTATGTAACTCTCGAAAATCCGAGCGAATGGGATACGGCCCTGTAATAACACGCTGGTGCGTATCGGAAATAGGAGCCCGAAAAAGTTTGGTGATCGGATTATTAGGTACTAAGATAATCCAAAACCCGAAGAGCGCAATAAAGAAACAGCTTAGCGCTCCAAGCCATAAATATGATTTCCGTTTTACTATCATAATAAGCCTTTTTTACTTACTTCATCTTACAAAGGCTGCACCATTGGAAATTATGACAGGCTTTTCCTGACATCTATATTTCAAAGTGCACACTTTCCATGATGTCTATTTAACGAACATGCCGCTATTCATGCTGTTTAATTTCGTGCATCTCGCATTCTTTATTTAATCGGAGGATTAACTTGAATAATATTCAGAATAATATTAACCGGAAAATTGGTAAGTGGAGGCAAGCCCATATTGTAGGATTTAGTGTATTCGTACTGGCCCTTTCCGTAGCATTGGTATTGCTTATTGCAGGCAAATCAACTAAACTGCGTGCGGATGATTCTTCTGTCATTTATCTTCAATCGCCGACAAAGATATTGAGTGTGGTTTCGTTGAAAATGCCTCCAGCGATTTCGAAACTTCAGGATGAAATTCCTACGACAGTCGAACGAAACGTACCAGTTTCAGACATTGGAATTTGCAAGAATGCTGAAGTGAATTTAACCGATGCTCAGGCAGCATTCGTAAAAGCGTTCAATGATTATCTTATCAGCAAGGGTGATTACGCGATTGTTACCAGCGGAAAACGCACCAGCGACCAGCAATTAAATATTATTAAAGAGCGCGTGGACGAGCGTGGCGCTAGTTCGAAATTTCCGAAGCTCGAAGAAGCGACTATCGCTGATACGAAGATTTGGCTTAAGGCTTGGCAATGGCTTCGGCGAAAACATGTGCCCGTGAACGCTCCGGCAGCTGTGCCCGGTGCGGATGTGGCTCCCTCCATGCACCTGAAGGGCCTCGCGATCGACTTTATCTCATCGGACTTAGACAATTTGCGCAGTTGGCTGGCGAGCTTTATTCATTCACCATACGCAAAAGAATCGAAGCTTCAGATCGTTGCAATTGTTCGTGAACCAGGCTGCGTGCATGTAAATCTTGGATAATATTTCTCAGTAGAAATTTAATTTGTGCGAGCAATTTATCGGCGGCGTGATAATTGCGATTCTCGCTGGCAGAAAAATGCTCATGCAATGATCCGTGCCGTAATTTTCGATGTCGATGGAACGCTGGTCGATACCACAGCTATGCATGCGAGTGCATGGTATGAATCTTTCGAGTATTTCGGACGCATTTTTCCCATCGAGAAAATCCGGTCGCAGATTGGAAAGGGGGGAGATCAACTCAAGCCGGTATTTTTGTCTGAGAACGAACTCGCTGCCTTTGGCAGTGATCTCGACCGCTACCGCCGCGAGCATTGGAAGCGCAATTATCTCCATCGCGTCAAAGCTTTTCCGAAGGTCCGGGAGTTATTTCAACGTATTCGAAACGATGGAAAAAGCATCGCGCTCGCTACTTCTTCGCATGAAGAAGATCTTGTTGTGTATGAAAATGCAGCCCACATCGGCGATTTGGTCGATGGCAAGGTCACAGCATCGAACGTCGCTCACTCGAAACCGGCACCCGATGTTTTTCTCGTCGCCCTTGAACAGCTCGACCTCATGTCCAGCAAAGAAGCTATCGTCGTGGGCGATTCTCCACACGATGCCGCTGCAGCCACTGCCACTGGTCTTCTTATGATAGGAGTACGAACCGGTGGCTATTCGGATAAAGAATTGCTGATGGCTGGCGTCCGGGAAATCTATAACGACCCCAGCGATCTCCTCGACCACTACGATAGCTCACTTCTTGCATAGCTTAGCTTGCATAAACACAGCTTGTGCATAGTATACGCTGGAGAAGAAAGAATACCAATGGACCAAAACGCAAAATCAACGAATCAAGACTCGACTGTAATCAAGACCGTCGAAAAGATCGAAGCAGCAGTCACCGAAGGCATGGGAAGCCCTTCACAGGGGATACCCGCTTCCGCTACTCAATCGGCACTGATGAATATCATGCTCCGCATGATCGAAGAAGGTGAAATTCCATTCGAAACACTTGTGAAGAACGTTCAGGAAAAGGGCGACTCCTTAAACTCCGCAAAGAAAATCGTAGCATCGATCTCCAAAAACATCGAGAAAAAAGATGGAAAGGCCAGCGATAAAGTCAGTACCATCGCGGTCGAACTCGTCCTCGGTGAAAAGCAGATCGCAGCGATTTCAAAAGAAGCAGGCATCCCTCCAAACGAAGTCTCGACTGAACTCGTCGAATTATTACCGAAGATCGTCGAGAAATTTACCCCCGATGGCAACATGCCCGATCCCACAGCAGTCCGGCAAGCCGCAAGCTTGCTTCGATCGAAAATATCGTGAGTCAGAAAACTTTAGCACAATAAGCTTTAGCTTGCGACCGATCCTTTATCGGCCGGATCGCTCGGGGAAGGGCCGCGCCGAATACCCTTATCGTCGCCTTTATCGAAG
>DASZLH010000006.1:0-17736 GCA_035552495.1 Kapaibacterium sp. (SeqCode)
ATTGCCGCGAAGATCGCGGTCGCCGCGCCAATGGCAGCGACGACACCGAGTGTCACTGGTGACATCGCAAAAAGAATATTCGAGCGGGCGACTAAGAAAATACCACTCGTCACCATTGTCGCCGCGTGGATAAGCGCGGAAACAGGGGTCGGGCCAGCCATTGCATCGGGAAGCCAGACATACAGTGGAATCTGGGCGCTCTTGCCGGTACAGCCGAGGAAAAGCATGAGCGTAATGATCGTTAGAATTGGCGCGCCGATCGTAAGACCACTCGCCAGCCCCGCGTGGTGAACGCCATCGACGACATTCCCGCCGGAACCGAGGACATCGAGATAATTGAGCGTACCGAATTGATAGAGCATCGCTCCCATGGCGACGAGAAATCCGAAATCACCGATGCGATTGACGATAAACGCTTTCTTCGCTGCATTATTATTTTTATCCTCGTCGTACCAAAATCCGATAAGCAAATAGCTGCAGAGTCCGACGCCTTCCCATCCAAGGAATGTCCACAAATAATTGTCGGCCATGACGAGTTGCAGCATCATGACGATGAAGAGGTTGAGATAGACGAAAAAGCGCCAGAAGCCCGGATCGCCCTTCATGTAACCGATGCTATAAAGATGAATGAGCGTCCCGACGCCTGTGATAACCAGCATGAAGACAATCGAAAGTTGGTCGATCAGGAAGGCAATATTCACTTGCACGCGGCCTACGTGAATCCAATCAGCGATCGTGTAATGGATCGCACGATCTTCGGGCGCGCGCGACATCATATCGAAGAAGAGCCCGGCCGTGATAATAAAGCTGATGAAGACGGCGAGGGTGGCAATCCAGCCGGACCATTCGCCTTTCATGCGCGAGCCAAAGAGAGTATTGATAACAAAGGCCGCTAAGGGCGCGAGGACTATAATAGGAATGAGATCGATCACCGTGTTATCTTCAAAAAAGTGTTACCACTTCAAAATATTGACTTTCGTCACATCGACCGTCTGCTTATTGCGGAAGAGTGCGATAACGATCGCAAGCCCGACTGCCGCTTCGGCAGCGGCAACGGTCATAACGAAGAAGACCAGTATCTGCCCGGTCTGGTCGCCTAAGAATTGCGCGAATGCGATGAGTGTCAGGTTCACGGCGTTCAGCATTAGCTCCACGCACATAAAAATGATAATCGCATTGCGGCGAAACAGTACGCCGGCCGTACCGATCATAAACAGCACCGCTGAGACAATGAGATAATGAGATAATGGAGCCATTTACTGAGCAGGGATGAAGGATGAAGGATGAAGGATGAAAAATCGCATGGCCATCAGTCGTATAAGTCCCGTTAATCCCATTGTTAAATTAGTTTCTTCTTCGCTAAGATAATAGCACCCACCGCCGCGGAAATGAGAATCAGCGAAGCCATCTCGAACGGAAACGAATATCCGGTATACAGCGCGCGACCGACTGATTCCGTCGTGCCAAGTATTGCTGCATTGGGGCTAATCGATTTCGGCAGCCGATCCTGCGAGAGCAGGATCATTCCGACGACCTGCGCGAGCACTCCAAGCGCCGCGAGCAAGCCAACGACGGCCTTCCAATTATTTGTGATGCGAATATCTTCGCTCTCCAAATTCAGCAGCATGATAACGAAGAGCACGAGCACCATGATCGCGCCGGCATAGACCGCAACTTGTACGACGGCGAGAAATTGCGCCGAAAGTGTCAGGTAAATCCCGGCAAGAAAACAAAACGTCAGCACGAGCATCAGCGCGCTCACAACGGCGGATTTACGGGTGATCGTCAGCAGTGCCAGCACGATCGCGCCGGCGCTTAAAATGTAAAATGCGATTTCCCCTAATTGCATCCTAACAAATATATTTTACTTAACGAACGATTTTTTACTTAAAATAAACGTGAAATCCGAGCGAAGGCAGAGGAAGGACATCACCGTCCGGCTCGAAAACTGTTACCATTAGATTGAGTGAAACCCCAATATTCGCGTTAAATGGAATTTCATATCCAATTCCGGCCCCAAAACGTACAGGTGAGGATAATCCGTTCGTGTTAATTCCATTCACGTCCGTATTTCCGTAATAGTAATATCCAGCGCCAGCAACCGCATAGAGTCGGTTCGCACTGAGCGAGAGATCGTACTGCACTTCAGCACCGATGTCATACATAAACAGATTGTGCGTCTTCCATATTCCTCCGGTAATTTGATACCCAACTGGAACGCCAGCAAAATGCTGACGGAAGCTAATGCCCATGCCGCTGCACAGGCTTGCAGAGAGTCCCACGCCAAAGATATTCGACTGGAAGACACTCTGTGTCCCAGCCTGCCCTTCGGTCGTCGCAGTTTGCGCGGATATCCGTGACGCGCTGCCGAAAAGTAATGTCAGCGAAAGAGCGGCGAGTTTTACTTTGTTTGTGTGCATCCTCGTATAGCTATGGCCAGATTCGAGTCAGTGTGCGCGGAATGAGGTCGTTTCGCGAATGTGGTTGAGATCCCACAGCGCATTACAATCTCCGCACACGATTGCGCTTGAGTTTCGCATTAATGTATTGCTTGAATTCTTCGAAGCTCATTTCGCGCGTCTCGTTCGAAATTTGGGCTTTGACATCGCGAAAAAAATCCACCGCATGAAACTGCGGCTTTTCAGCCGAATATTGTTTTACGTTAGTCTTCATATCGCAGTAATTCCTTTGGCGCTCGAATATCGATGAGCGGATATCCGTGCTTCATGTTAATTGCATTGAACAATAATATCTTGTCGAGGTTCACGATATGCTTAAAATTCCAACTTACAAGCACATCGATCCGATTCACAGTAGCAATTGCAATATGATACGCATCATTGAGGCTTGCCGGCCCAAGAATTTTTTCATCGATATATTGCTCGGCAAGTTCTCTCGCTTCTCGTGTAAACTCTAAACGATGCAAACACTCGCTGGGAATTTTACGAAGAAGGTCACTCACAAATGCTGGAGCGGGGATCAACTCGATATCGCTGATCTCCGAAATATACACCTCGAAATTTTTCTCGAAAATTCGCTGGAAAAATAGCTTAGTGTCCGTCTCGAACTCCTCATCGAAGTAGCCGCCAAGAACGGAAGTATCGATATAAATTCTTTGCATAAAGAAAACAGACTGCTTATGGCCAGATCCGGGTGAGTGTGCGTGGAAATGGAATTGCTTCCCGGATATGATCGAGATCGCAGACCCACATGACGAGCCGTTCAAGCCCCAGGCCAAATCCCGCGTGTGGAACGGAGCCATAACGCCTAAGATCGAGATACCATTCGAAGACCGATTGTGGAAGATCATGCTCTTTGATCCGTTTGAGCAACTCATCGAGGCTGTCCTCGCGCTGCGAGCCGCCGATGATCTCTCCAAATCCCGGAAAAAGTACATCCATAGCGAGCGCCTTATCTGGCTCGTTCGGATCGCGCTTCATGTAAAATGCTTTTACGGCTGCCGGATAATGATGCACAATAACCGGAGCATCATAGAGCGATGTCAGCGCGACTTCATCGTATGCCCCGAAATCGTCACCATAGGAGAAGCGCTTAAAGGTCGGCGGTAACTCTTCGCCACTCGCGAGTTTTGCTTCCCAATATCCATCGAGAATTCTCGCGGCCTCGTCATAGTGCATTCGGTGGAAGGGTTTTAGAACATTTTGAAGACGAGCTTCTAAGCGTCCGGACCCTTCATCGAGAATTGCGAGCTCATTCTTCCGCTCCGATAAAACGCGTGTAACTACCGTATGAATAAAATCTTCGGCAAGCTCCATATTGCCGGCCAAATCCATAAATGCGACTTCCGGCTCGACCATCCAGAATTCGTTAAGGTGCCGCTTTGTCTTCGAACGCTCGGCGCGAAACGTCGGACCAAAAACATACACTTTCCCGAAGGCCATAGCGCCAGCCTCACCATAAAGCTGCCCGGACTGCGAGAGATACGCATTGCCTTCGTCGAAATACTTGGTCTCGAAAAGTGTGCTCGTCCCTTCGGCGGCGTTCGGAGTCAGGATCGGCGCATCGAAGCAGATAAAACCGCGCTCGTCGAAGAAATTACGAATAGCCGAGATCAGCGTATGGCGAATGCGCATCGTCGCCCAGGGGCGCGTCGACCGGAGCCATAAATGCCGGTGCTCCATCAGATATTCGACTCCGTGCTCTTTCGGCGTAATCGGATACTCCTCCGCAACGGAGAGCACTTCGATTCGCGAGACAAGCAACTCGTATCCGCCCGGCGCTTTATCGGTGGCCTGGATTTTTCCGGTCACGGCGAGCGCGGATTCCTGCGTAAGGCGGTCGAATGCTTCGAATGTCGCGGCATCGACTGCATTCTTTACTATTACGCATTGGCATATCCCGGTGCCATCGCGCACGAGCTCGAACTGTATTTTTCCGGAAGACCGCTTATTATAGAGCCATCCCCGCAGCGTGACTTCCTGACCGACCAATTTGCTCAATTCCTCTATATACTCGCGCTGCATCATACTATGGTTGTTCCTTTTATTTCTAACTAATTACTGCAAATATACGGAATGCCGGTACGCCCATGCCGGAGCACAATGCTTTTTGATGGCCGGAAACGCCTCCTTGGCTTCTCTCGTTAAGCTCGCGTCTTCCATGAAAAATGGAGAACGGAGAGCTCGTAGCTCAGTGGTAGAGCATCTGACTTTTAATCAGAGGGTCGTGGGTTCGATACCCACCGAGCTCACAAAATGCCGGGAGTTTCTTTCGGCGCAATACTTGTTTGAAGAAAACCAGTTTTTTAATATCAATGCACACGGTCCGCAAAATTGTACCGATTTCACGAATCGTGTGAGTATTTCTCACTAACATTACTATCCCTATGATCACGTTTCATAAAGTATCACTCTACGCGACACTCGCTATTTTCGCAGTAGGCCTCGCAGCGTGCAGCAAGCGCAATCCCGAACTCGAGACCGATTATGCGACCAAGAAGGCCTCGGCTGAAACATTGATCGGGCAGATCGATGCTGCCAAGAGCGGCATGATGGCCGATCACGAAAATTGGATGAAGACTTTGACCGATGCTTCTGCCAAACCAGGTGCCGATACCTCGAAAATCAATTCACTCAAGAACGATCTCAATAAGCACATGGCGGATGGCCAGGCTATTGCGGCGCTCGAAGATAGCGTCAAAGCATACATGAATGCCACGCCAGATCAAGGCGATGCCTTCAAGAACGCCGATGACCGTCTCGGTACCAACTTCAACGATCTCAACGACAAGTGGAAGAGCTTCCAGGATGCTCATGCTAACCTGCAAAAGAATATTCAGCAAATGGCCGTCACGACAGCCGGCGCGCCGATGCAGGATACGATGAAAGCGAAGGCAGAAATTAAAAAGCCGGTCGCGAAACCCGAAAAGAAGGCCGTAGCAACACCTGCTAACCCGCACCAGACGGAAGAAAATCACGCTGGCGGCGTGCCCCGACGTTCGGCTCACTAAGCGATTCAGTATTCTCTTTAGACCTATCGGTCCTATAGGATCGATAGGTCTTATCTTTTATTATAAAAACTATTTGCGGAGTGATTTCAGAATTGCCAAATTTTTAAAATCTTCCGTCATGGCTGCATCTTTCGGTGTTTCCAGGATCTTCGGAATGGATGTTAACCGTGCATCATTCATCAGAAGATGAAAACCAATAAGGCCAATTTCGCCGCTGCCAATATGCTCGTGCCGATCAACTCGGCTGCCCAGCGCTTTTTTCGAATCGTTCGCGTGAATGCAAACGAGCTTATCGAACCCAATACGCTTGCCAAATTCCTCGAACGACCGGTCCCACGATTCCGGACCCCGAATGTCATAGCCCGCTGCAAAAATATGACACGTATCGAGGCATACGCCGACCCGTTCCGGCTGCTCAATCTTCGAAAGAATTTGCTCGATGTGCTCCAACTTATGCCCGACCGCCGAGCCTTGACCTGCTGTTAACTCTAAAACAGATTTCGTCAAATACTCCGGCGTCTCGCGATGGACCCAATTGAGCGCCTTCGCAATATTTTCGATAGCCGATTCTTCGCCAAGGCCGCCATGCGAACCCGGATGAAACACGAAGTGATCGACGCCGAGCGCATTCGCACGAGCGAGTTCTTTCCGATAACTCTCTCGCGATTTTTCTTGAATCTCCGGATTCGAGGACCCCAGGTTGAGCAAGTAACACGCATGGGCGACGATCGGCCCCGGCTTGTTCCACGCTTTTCTTCGAATACGAAAAGCAGCGATCTCTTTCTCAGTAAGATCCTGCGGAGCGAACCACTGCTTGTTATTTTTTACAAAAAGCTGGAACGTGTTAATCCCGAGTATCTCTGCCCGGTCGAAGGCTGTAATTACTCCGCCGACCGTCGAAACATGCACGCCCAGCAGCGGCTCGTGTTGATCTGGTGACATAAAAAAAGGCCGCGAAGACCGCGGCCCGAAAGATTAAAAGTTCGAACGATTGCGGTCAGTCGTTCTCTACATACATTTTCAAAATTTCCGAAGCTTTGCCCGGATTATCTCCCATTATTTTGGGAAGAGCTACGATCTTCTCGACTACGTCCATGCCGTCGATGACCTGACCCCAAACGGTATACTGCCGGTCGAGCGATCCATAATCCGCCACCATAATAAAAAATTGGCTACTTGCAGAATTAACATCGTTGCCTTTTCTGGCCGTCGAAAGAATGCCAGGGGCATGGTGAATATTGCTAAACTCCGCCTGAATGGTCTCTTGTCCCGGCTGCCCCATTCCATCGTTTGAAAGATCGGTATCCTTCGAATTCGGATCGCCGCCCTGGATCATAAATCCCGGTATAACGCGATGGAACGTCGTACCATCAAAAAAGTGGCTATTGGCGAGCGCAGTAAAATGCGCCACATGCTTCGGCGCGATCTTCTCGAACATCTGCAGTTTGATCGTGCCCTGCTTGGTCACGATAACCAACCTGCGCTTCGGGAATGCGGTGTATTGATCGACCTTCGTGCCGGTGATCGGCGGTTTATAATTGGATATCTGGGTTTCCGGTGTCATGGAATATGCGTGTGGTATAATAGCAGTCAGAGTGAAGGCTGCGACCCAAACAAGGGCTGCAAAAAAAGCGGTAGAATGTTGTTGAATGTATTGCTTCATCGCGAACAGGAAGTCGGTTAAAATATGAGCGGCGGCCTCCATACATTAAGCATATTGGCCAGACCTCGTAAATGGATTACCTACATAGGTGAAGCAGCCGTTTTCAGTTCCCGAACTTTTAATTACGAATCGTGAATTACGAATTACGAATGTGAAAAATAAATATTTTTTTGAAAATAACAGAGGAGATTATTTTGCCATTCGTAATTCGTAATTTGTAATTATACTTAACCCTTAGCCTCGAATAGGTGTTAGGATTTTTATGATTGCTCTGTTACGCGGTAAGGTCTGCGCTCGCGCGCCGCTCACGGTCGTGCTGGATGTTGCCGGCACCGGATACGAAGTCCACTGCACGCAGGAGGCATACGACCGCCTCCCCGCTTCCGGCGACGACTTCGAGGTCTGGACGCGGCTCATCGTCCGCGAAGATTCCATGACGCTCTTCGGCTTTGCCAGCCTCGACGAACGCACCCTCTTCGACCAGATCGTCGCCGTCAGCGGCATCGGACCCAAAACCGCAATCGCCATACTCTCCGGCATCGGCGCCGGACCGCTCCGCGAAGCCATCCGATCGAGCGACATCCACCGCCTCATCGGCATTCCTGGCATCGGACGCAAAACCGCCGAGCGCATGATCGTCGAGCTCCGCGATAAGCTCCTAAAGGAGGAGATCTCCGCTCCCCTCGATAGCGCACTTTCGTCCGGTAACCCCAACATTCGCGGCGATGCCTTGCAGGCGCTCCTCGCGCTCGGATACCAGCGCGCTAACGCCGAAAAAGCGATCCGTAACGTGCTCCGCCACGCTCCCGAATCCGCGAAGACCGCCGAAGCCCTCATCAAAGCCGCACTACGCGAAGCGCAGGCTTGAGGCATGGAAGCGGAAAGGTGATGGGAGAAATATCAATTCAAAATTCATCGTTCGGGCACCTCGTTTACCCAGGTTCCCGATAATCCGGAAATCTCACAGATCCCGAAATTAAAGTCGAAAAAAATCGCCAATCTCAAAAAAACAGGAAAACTATTTTCGACCAAATTATATAGTGCGGTGTCAGTTATAAATTCATGAACATTGGTGCCGTTATTAGACTTACGGGTTTTCGGGAACCAAAATTTCGGAATTTTCCCAGACCTCCCGAAAAAAAATTAGAAAACGGTGCCGCATCGCGTAGGTCGAAGCTTCCAGCCCGACCACCGCCCACCTACATCTTTCCCCCCTCCCGCAGCAGCGGGAGGGGCCGGGGGAGGGTCTTCGAGAATGACGATTCAGCCTCTGGAAAATTTGTGATCATTGTATTCTTCCCCCCTCCCGCAGCATCGGGAGGGGCCGGGGGAGGGTCTTCGGGATGCCGATTTAGCCTCTGGAAATTTTATGATTTCCCGCAAGCCCCTCCCGCTGCTGCGGGAGGGGAATAGTTTTATTATTTTTCGTCTTTTAATTTCGTATATTGTACTTCTAAGTATAAGCACCTGTTCATTCCATCAATCCCAATAATCCCATAAATCCCGGTTCAGACTATTTATACTTCGGCACCGAATACCCGAAGCTCCAAATCCTGACGATCGAAGGATTGGATATCGGGATGGAGCAACCAGTTATCCGGACTTATCTTTAGGAAAAGCGACGTTTAAGCGGGCTGTTGTCGAGGATATGAGTGGTCAGCAGGGAAAATTATTAAATTATTACGACCATGAAGCAATACTTTGAAGAAGTTGCAGCAATGCGGAAAGATCTAGTTCCACTGCTATCCAACTATGTTGATAAAGAAGCCGTCGAGAATCTCTTTAATAGATCGCTGTCTGAACTTCGAAAGGTAGGCGTGCAGCCGACGCGCGAAGAAATGGTTGAAGCGGCCGGGGTGGACGACTTTATTAGGCGGTTGGATCAGGTTAAGCTCAGCCCCATCTTGGGTTCCATTGCTAAACACCTGAATAAGCTTGTAGAAGCGAGTTCAGTATCGCAGCTTTCCTCGGCCAATCTCAAGGGTGATGACTACAATGAGAAGAAAGATTTCAGCGATAAACTCTTTGAGCTTTATTTTGCGAGCCTAATCCTTCCATTTTGCCAAGAGTTAGTGATTGACGACCCTTATAACTCAGCCTCAGTCAAGAAGAAGAAGAATGGGAAATTAGAAAAGTCTCCGGATATAATCGCAACCATAGATGATAAATTGTGGGCATTCGAATGTAAAGTGATCGAATCAAATACGCCTAACCGGATTGAGGCATATTTGGGCCTCCTCGATAAGGCATTAGAGCAGCTATCGAAAGTCGCAACAATATACAATATTCCAATTTTTGCATTTCGGCAGCAAACACCTCTCGATAAAATTTGGCCGTTGAAGGAAGGAAAACCCTCGTTTTGGGATGATATCGTAGTGCCTGAGGCTATACACCGAGAAACAGCTAATCAGATCAAAGTGGATTTTGAGTCTAATATAAGACAAGCGGGTTTTATTGAAACGCTTCAAAAATGGAATCAGGGTGGCCTGCTCTCGCCGGCGACTCTCAATCTTCTAACAGCAACAACAGCTGTGAAGCACGGCTCAAACGCAACACCTGTTACCTTTAAAGAGCTTCAGTTATGGCCATTTGCACAGATCGACTGCGAAATCAAAATAATGGGACAAAGAATTCATGATCAATTGCATTTTGTCATCAAGTAAAGCAAGGAAGTATGAAGGATGAACTCAGAATGTAAATCGGAAAGAATTCTAAGTTTTTACGCACAACGATTGGTGATTATTGAGTCTGTTCCTGACGGCCAACTCACACCCGGTCATACCCTCTATTCCAGAATGAAAGAGTGGGAGGGTTCAAACATACAACTCCTTCTCGAATATCGAAGCGTACGAACAGCGGTAGAATTAACGACGGAACTTCAGCGCCTTACGGAAAGTGTTCCGAAACTTGGTGTTCCGATCCTGCACTTAACCATGCATGGCGACGAAGACGGTTTGCAACTCTCTTCGGGGGAATGCATTGACTGGACTGAACTCTCACCGTTTATTGTTAACCTAAACATCGCCACTAGAAATAATTTACTAATCACTTTAGCGGCATGCTTCGGTCTTTATCTCGGGGCGGTCAATGCCAAGAATTGGGATAGGAGTGCATATTGGTGTGTTCTCGGGCGGCTCGATCCCCATAGCGCCGGTGATTTCACCAACGACTACATCAGATTTTATCGCAATCTTATCGAATCGTCAAACTTTGGTGACGCTATTCGAGCAATTAATAATAACGGTGAGAAGCATTACCGAATTTACAGTGGCCTCGCACTTTTTTTGAATGCATCGGAGGGCGCGATTGGTGGTTGGATTACGAATGACGAAGAGCGCATAATATTCAAAAAAGCGAAGAAGAAATTTCGTAATGCAGGCAATCCTATTCCTCACAAGGTGTTAAAACGAAGGGTTACCGAAGCATTCATAGGAAAGCTTCTTGAGTGGAGAATAAAATTCTTTATGATTGATCTTTTTCCCGAGAACGAAAGTAGGTTCGTCGAAGAGTCAAGACTCCGCAAGATGATTTCAACTGCCATTCAAAATAAGAAAATAAATAACATTGGGCGACGGCAAGCCTCCGTCTTAGTGGAACCCATTGACTGGGATTTCTTGGATTCTTAGGCTGCGAGTACATCGTGGCTCCGCCACTTGGGGATGCTTCCCAGCCAGCGGATTCATGTCGTCCCTCCGGGACTCTGACTCCTAAAAAAATCCGCAACCCCGGGCTGACGCCCGGGGTTACTAATATGCCGCCGCTACGCGGCTGAGAAGATTGTCGCCGAGCGGCGGATAATAAATTACCCAGAAGCTGATCGCCGACCCCGACACCCTCCCCCGGCCTCTCCCGCTGCTGCGGGAGAGGAGAAGTTTCAAATAAAAAAAATATTAAAACTATTCCCCGCCCGCTTGCGGGAGGGGTTAGGGGAGGGGATAGCGTGGGGATAATAAATTAGTCGGAAGCTGATCGCCGACCCGACTCCCTCCCCCGGCCCCTCCCGCTGGTGCGGGAGGGGGGAAGTTTTAAATAAAAAATAAATTAGCCGGAAGCTGATCGCCAAACCCGGCTCCCTCCCCCGGCCCCTCCCGCTGCTGCGGGAGGGGAGAAGTTTTAAATAAAAAATACAAATTGGAGGGTAGGGGGAGGGTCTTCAACCCCCTTCAAGATTTTTCTGGCATTTTCTGGGCGGGTTTGCGTTTACCTATTCAGTTAAATCATTGGACGCGCGCTGGGGTGATGAACTTTATGCGCGCAATTATTCCATTATCGGGGCCAAAACGCGAGAATCGTTAACGATGCGCGGTGCGGTCCTAGTGAAAGGTTTCTATCGTGCGTTACCGCTGGCGGCTTCCAGCGAGCGGACGGGCGACACCGGAATCTACGACGCTGCAGGCTGAAACGCTGCAAGCGGCGAAGCTTTCGGCCGAGCCTTCCGATCGTGAGGAGAAACTCGAGGCGATACGCGAACTCAGTCGATCGATCAATGTACCAGAGAGCATTGCAGCCATACTCGTAGCACGAGGGGTCCGCACGTTCGAGGAAGCGCGGGATTTTTTCCGTCCTTCGCTCGGAATGCTGTTCGACCCGTTCCTCATGGATGATATGGCGCGTGCGGTGGCGCGTATTAAACGCGCGATTGCCGATAACGAACGGATCACCATTTATGGCGATTACGACGTCGATGGTACGACGAGCACGGCAATGCTCGTGCTCTTTTTCGAATCGATTGGCGCTGATCTGAAAAGCGCCGGCGCTGATTTAAAAAGCGCCGCAACCGATTTAAATCGCGCTGACGCCACTATAAATGGCGATGGCGCTAATTTAAAGGGCGGAGCGGCCGCGAATTTAAATGGCGACGGAGTTCGCATTGCCTATCATATTCCCGACCGGTTCACGGAAGGCTACGGCCTCTCTACTGCCGGACTCGATCGCTGCTTCCAATCGGAGGACGGCCCCCCCACGCTCATCCTGACGATCGACTGCGGTATCACCGCGATCGATGCCGTTGCGTACGCGCAATCGCGCGGCGCGGATGTTATAATCTGCGATCATCATGAGCCTGTCCGCCTGGGTGAAGTTGCCCAGTTGCCCGATGCGTATGCTATTCTCAATCCGATAAAAGGAAATTGTGCGTATCCGTACAAGTATCTGTGTGGGTGTGGCGTTGGGTTCAAACTGATTCAGGCGCTCTGTCAGGAATTCGAACTTGGCGACCGGGCCTATGAATATCTCGATTTTGTCGCGCTGGCAAGCTCCGCCGATATTGTTTCGCTCAAAGGCGAGAACCGCATCCTCGTTTCATTCGGATTAAAGCGGATCAACGAGCATCCGCGTCCCGGACTGAAAGCATTGATCCAGGCCGCGCATTTGCATCCGGGAAAAATCGGGACGAGCCAGATCGTTTTCGGACTTGCGCCGCGCATCAATGCGGCCGGCCGGCTCGGCGATGGCGGACGCGCCGTCCAATTGATGATGTCCAAAACCGACGACGAAGCGCACCACCACGCTACCGAACTCGAATTCGAAAACAGCAACCGGCGCCGCATCGACGAAGAAGCGTTCTTCGAAGCCTGCAATGTCGTCGATGGAATGCTGAACCGCGCGCAGGCAACGGTTCCGCGCGATAAAATTATCGTGCTGCACAATCCGGCATGGCATGCCGGAGTCATTGGTATCGTTGCCTCACGGCTTGTCGAGCGGTATCATCTACCGGTCGTGCTGCTCACGACGATCGATGGCGTGGCGAAGGGAAGCGCGCGCTCGATCATGGGGTTCGATATTCACTCGGCGATCAAACGCTGCGAGGATAAAGTCGTGACCTTTGGCGGACATAAATATGCTGCCGGTGTTTCGATCGAAGTCGATCGCTTGCCGGAGTTTCGCATGGCGATCAATGCTGTCGCTTCCGAAATGATTTCGGAAGATATGCTGCAACCCGAGATCCGCGCCGATGCGGTGATCGATCTTAGCGACCTCAATCCGAAATATTTCGCGATCATCCGGCAATTCCAACCGTTCGGTCCGGACAACATGCGCCCGGTCTTTTATGCGAAGAATGTGGAAGTCGCCGGATACCCGCGTGTTGTCGGCAAAACAACGCCGCACCTGAAATTCCAGGCGCGCCCAACTAAGGATACTTCACTACCCACTCCCCACAATCCACTACCCACCACTCCGAATCTGATTCCGTTCACGCGGGGCGGAGCAATGGAAGCCATTGGCTTCGGACTTGGCGAACGCCTCCGCGAGCTCATCGGCCCGAACGGACGAGGCCGTAACGATCTCGAAATGGTTTTTTATCTCGAAGAGAACGAATATAATGGCCGCGTAACACCGCAGTTAGTCGTGAGAGATTTCCGGTAAACGCACTGTTTACCGGAAGTTCGTAAAACCGCGAGCGCGCATAATTCTCATCGTAATTTTGTAAGCGGGTCCGTCCGATGAACTCATCGGCTCGCATTTTGCTCACTTGGCGGTCGCGCCCAATGGCAAGCGCTGCTGTTTTGAATTCACATCTCAACATTCACACACGTGCTCGGCTCGTTTACGTTTATTCTTCACACCCATTTGCCGTATGTGCTGCACCACGGCAAGTGGCCGCATGGCTCCGACTGGCTCAACGAAGCCGCCGCCGAATGCTACATTCCGATCCTCGAAACGCTCGACCGGCTCGACCGCGAAGGCCTGCAGCCGCGTATCTCGATGGACTTCTCGCCGGTCAATCTCGAGCAGCTCTCGGACCCGGCCTTCACGAAAGTATTTCTCGATTACTGCGACGAAAAAATCGTGGCAGCCCGTAAAGATTTTGCGTATTTCGAAAATAATCACGAGAAACACCTCCAGCCACAGGCTATCTATTGGGAAGAGTTTTATTCGAAGACCGAAGAACTCTTTCGCGAAAAATACGCGTGCGATATTGTCGGCGCGTTTCGTAAGCTCGCCGATAAAGGCATACTCGACGCCATGACCTGCGGCGCGACGCACGGGTATTTTCCGCTGCTCCTGCGCGACGCGAATATTCGGGCGCAAATCCGGTGCGCGATCGCAACGCACGAAAAATATTTTGGAAAAAAACCGCGAGGAATATGGCTGCCCGAGTGCGGCTACCGTCCGCGATATAACTGGTCCCCGCCGGTCGGCCCGGAGGAATATCGTAGACAGCATGAGGAACGGGCAGGCATCGAAGAACTGCTTGCCGAAGCGGGTCTCGAATATTTTGTCGTCGATGGCGCGCTGACGAAAGGCGGGCTTACCGTCCCGGCTTACGCGCCGATGGCAAAGCAACTCCACGAAAAATTTGTGAAGGAAGTGGGAGGGGAGTCGGCCTTCGCGCCCGATCCGAATCGCTCGCTGGCGGAGATCTATTGGGTGAAATCGACTCCGCGAGAACTTCCTGGTCCGGCTCCGGCGGTCTTCTCGCGCGATCCGCGTAGCGCCTCGCGTGTGTGGGCAGCCGATCTGGGGTATCCCGGCGCCGGAGTCTATCTCGATTTTCATAAGAAGCACCATAATTCCGGGCTTCGCTATTGGGCCGTGACGGGCTCCCGCGTCGATCTGGGAGATAAAGTCGATTACAATCATTCCTATCCCGAGTGGCAGTTGGATATCGACTCGGACGATTTTATCCGGCTCGTACGCACGGAGCTGATCGAGCATCTCGCCCAGCGCTGGCATCCGGGTATTATCGCCGCGCCATTCGATACCGAACTCTTCGGCCACTGGTGGTTCGAAGGCCCGCGTTTTCTCGAAAAAGTCATGCGGAAAATGCGCGAGTCGGACGACATCGATCTCACCGATTGCGCGCAAGCTCTCGATCGCTATACCGCGCCACATACGACGATCGCACTTCCTGAAGGCTCGTGGGGCGAAGGCGGGCATCACTACGTCTGGACGAACGACGCCGTTGTATGGATGTGGGATACGATCTACCCAATGGAAGACCGCTTCCTGCGTGTGCTGCATTCGCTAAAAGAAAAACTGGACGAGAGCGATCTTTTACGTTCCATCATGGAGCAAGCCGGACGCGAACTGCTGCTGCTCGAAGCGAGCGATTGGGAATTCGTGATCTCGACGCAGGGCGCGATCGAGTATTCGAAAGAGCGATTTGCCGAACATGCGGAGTTCCTTTCGAGATTGCTCGATATGGCCGAGCAATACGATCCCGAAATAGGCCTCGCCGATGACGAAGCCGAACTGCTACAAACCGCGCTCGTCAAAGATCGGCCATTTGAATCGGTCGATTTAAATTGGTGGTCTGAACCGATTAAATTTTAGAGGTCATTACGAGGAAGATTGAACGACCGAAGGGAGTTCGATCTTCCGAAGCAATCCCCTTGTGGCAAGAGATTGCTTCGTTAAACTTCTCCGCTATCGCTCCGAAGTTCTCCTCGCAATGACCTAAATAAGGTTATTACTTAAAAATATTTTAATCTGCCAATCCCGATTCGGACAATTCATACCCCTCACACTGTATCACGGGCAGGCGAGGATATTTTGGAAAGCGCGGATCGGTCTCGGACTTTCGGCATAACGTAAACTCACTTCCGCGCTGCGAGCGAACGGTCTTGGCATGAATGCACGTCGCGCACAGTCCGCGCTCTCCATTCTCATTATTCATCACTCGATCACTTCTATGGCCGCTTCTTCGCCGAGTGCTTCGGTGAGCGCGTCGATCATACGAAAGCGTTTTACGACTTTGATGGGATCGGTCAACCGGACGAGGTAGCCCGTCGCGAGCCGTTCGAGCGTCCCGATCGTTTCTCGATCGCTCACAATGTTCCAGCTTTTTCCCGGATCGACGGGCCTGACTTCGTATTTCATGGACAATAAAAACCGGAGATGCATCGAATTGGGTGCACCTCCGGTCGTTTTTTCTGTTCCCAGTCCACTAAATTGCCTCGCGATCGTTAAATCGCTATGTTAATCGAGAGACACTGCTTTAACATCTCTCCGGCAATTTGCTCCTGAAATTCCTCATCACACTTTCTCTCGGTTTTATTTTTCTCTCGTTTTTTATTTTTCTCTCGTTTTTTATTCTTCGCTTGTTTGCATTGCTTCCTGTACGGCATCGTAATCGCGGGCCGGCACGATAGCTTCTTCCGCGTTACGATAGGCAAAGCTTTCGAGGGGCGCGTATCCGGTCATATCCCGGAATAAACGATCGAACCACTCACCGATAAAGGTGTAACGAATGAAACCGTATAGGAGCGTCGTGATACCAAAACCGGCGAGCATTTTGCTTGCCCAGGCCGGAAGGTCGAGCCCCAAAATTCGAAGATTCTTTTTTGCCACAGTAATTTATAAAATAATATTCACAATTTTAAAGTATAATATCGGACCAATTATAATAATTACAACTTCAAGGGACGTGCCGATGCATACGATTGTGGCATTGGGCATAACATTTGGAAAGCCACTTCCTGTAGCCTTTGCTTCCCAGCGTATGGACCCGCAATTTATTCGCGATATTCTCGGTACCGATCCGCGTCAATATACGATTGGTGAGGTTGCGTTGCGCGCGCTAATTACGTATGTCTTCACCGTTTTTATTGTCAAGCTTGGTCACAAACGGTTCATGGGGCGCACCGCGGTATTCGATACTGTGCTCGGCTTTATGCTCGGTTCAGTCATGAGCCGGGGTGTTAACGGTCAATCGTCGTTCGTCTCCACGCTCGCCGCAGGTTTATTTCTGGTGGTCATTCACTGGTGCATGGGATGGCTGACGCTGCGATCGCGAAGAATTGCATGGTTGATGGAGGGAACACCGCACGTACTTTTTAAAGATGGACAATTCGATGAGAAAGCACTTCGCCAGCATTTGCTGAACCGGGAAGACGTCGAGCAATACATGCGCTCGACGGCGAACGTAGGCTCGATGTCGGAAGTCGAACGTGCCACGCTCGAAAAATCGGGATCGATCAGTATTGTCAAAGCGAAACGATCAGAACCACAAATTATCGAGATAAAAGTAGAGCAAGGAGTCCAGACGGTAAAAATCGAATTGGGATGAGTCAAGAACAAGATTTGATAAAGTGTGCTGCTGAAACGTTGGGCGCCAGCCTCAAGTAGCGGTTCGATTTGAATTTCTCCCCTCCCGCAGCAGCGGGAGGGGTAGGGGGAGGGTATTCGGAAGGGTATTGCTATGGGTTTTACCCTCCCCTAACCCCTCCCGCTGCTGCGGGAGGGGAATAATTTTTTAAATTGATGTAACTCCTCCCAGCAGGGAGAAGGGGGTTAGGGGGAAGAAGCAACTCGAATCGCCTCTCCCACACAAAAATTACTTATATTTGCGGGCCTGTGAAGTGTGGAAAGTGGAGCTTAGCGGCATAATCGCATCCTCCATTATCCACTCTCCACTATACATTATACACTACTTGAGGTACGTCTTATGAACTCCTACCGAACTAATTCTAACCAAGCCTTCCTGCCGCGTCTTCTCACTTTTTGCGCAATTATTGTCATCGCTACGGTCTTCCTTCCGCTTCGCACATTCGGTCAGGACCGTGTTACGGTCTATCTCGATCGGAGTGAATATGTTGGCTGGCAATTTTCATTCTATAATAATAATCCCAGCCATTTGGCGATCAGTCATATTGGCCTC
>DASZLH010000007.1:0-11129 GCA_035552495.1 Kapaibacterium sp. (SeqCode)
CATTCGAAAAGGCAAGGTGCTTTGCATATCAAGCTAACATTATTCGTTCAAAAGCTGGTTCAGGAGAAATTGCCAATTTCCACAACGTCGGCCATTTTCCCAATCATACCGAAATCCAAAACGGATAACTTATTTATCGTCCCGCCGGTCCTGGCTTTCCTGGACCGGCTCGGGGATTCGCGCGCTCGTCTCTTTTCGAATGCCAGGTGTTTTCACGATCATACCTCGAAGCGTAGCAATTTCACCTTTCGAGAAAAATCCAAAGAAAAATAACGCGCCGACTGCCGCGAGAAAAATCGCTGCGCGGACGGCCATCATCTCGGATTCATGCGGTATGACATGGCTTGCGGTTATCATGCGCTCGATGCCATATGCAATTAATACGATCAGCGAGAGCATCCCGATGCGCCGCCAATCGTAGCGAATAAAATAAACTTTCTGCGATTGCCAATAGAGCGCGCCGGCCATCGCCATGTAGGCGAAGAGCGTGGCGAGGGCCGCGCCCATGATACCCATGATAGGTATGAGCAGCAGGTTCGTGACGATATTCGTCGCGGCGCCGAGGCCCGTGATGAACGGCAGAACTTTGTTGTGCTCCTTGATATAAATGCCCGCGATAAAATTCGTGTACATGCCCTGAAAAATATAAGCCGCAAGCACGACGGGGATAATATCGATGCCCGTCAGATATTCTTTTTTCTGAAAGATCGCATGATGGATTATCGGCAAGCGGACGGAAAGTACGTCCGGAAGCACGAACGCGAGGAAGAGGAATCCGACGGCGGCGATCAGCATGAAGTAGGTGAAGACGCGCGAGAAAATCTCTCTCGCGCGCGCGTCGTTCGTCCGCGATTCGCGCAAGAAGAACGGCCGCCACGCATATTCGAACAGGCTGACGAAGACCATCATAATAATGCCCATTCTGTAATTCGCCTGATACACGGCGAGGACCGCGAGGCCAAGAAACGCCTGCACGATCGGCCGATCGATAACTTGCACCATCATTGCGCTGAGATAGGCCGGCACGTTCGTGAGCGCGAACGGCATGAGCCGCTTCATTACAGGACGCGAGATTCGAAATTCGAACCTGCGGGCAATTGTCGGCGCGAGCATCAGCATCATTGCTCCCGATGCGATGAGATTCGCGTAGAAGATTCCTTCGACTCCCCAGTGCAATCCAAGAATGAAAACAAAATTGAGGGCGAGCGTAAGCGCGATGCCCGTCAGGCGGATCGTTCCGAACCACTTGGCGCGCCGGTCGATCCGAAGTGCTGCGAATGGTATGACGTTCAGGCTATCGAGAAGAATGATAATGCTGCCGACGCGCAGCACGGTCGTCAACGTCGGGAGGATCGGCGTAATATTCGTCTTCGGATCGTGAAAGACCGGCCAGACGAGCCACGAGGAAAGCAATAAAATTATTCCAGTAAGCACACCGCCAAAGATCAACACAAAAAGAAACGGCCCGCTAAAGAGCCGCTTTTCTTCTTCAATCGAACGCTCCTCGCCTTCGCCTTTACTGGCATAGCGAAAATATGCGGCTTCGAGTCCGAGTGTAAAGATGATGTTGAAAAAACTCATGTACGTATAGAGCGAAGTAGAAACTCCGTACATGACAGGATTGAGTACGTTGACGTAGAGCGGCACGAGCAGGAAATTCAGGAAGCGACCGATCACAGTGCTCGCGCCGTAGATCAGCGTTTCCTTCGAAAGGGCTTTGATTTGTTCGCGCATGTTTTATTTCGCGTATGTCGGCGCTATCTCGCGTAGGTCGGTGCTTCCATCCCGACCAAATTATTGCCGCCGGCTCGAAGAGGGTCGGGCTGGAAGCGCCGACCTACGCGGGAAGCGAATTGATTGCGGAAGCGATTCGCAGACCAGAGGCAGACGTCCCATAAGTACGAGGCGGGTTCGCCGGTCGAGGGGAGGGTCGGCATGTAGGTCGGCGGACCGTATTCCGGCACGAACGTCAGTGATTTTTCATCGCGCTGCATGTGTGCGTCGATTACCAAGTCCCACCAGCGTTCGTGTTTTTGGACACGGTCTTTCCATTCAGGAATGCGCGGGTCCGGGACCTGCGGGCCGTTCTCGTATCCGACGCGGCCATGCAGATGCACGGCGCGCTCCGCCGCAAGCGCGATAGCCGAAGCGTGGTCTTCGAGCATCGACTCTGTCACGCAGCACCAGTGACTGAAATCGACATTGAGATGAAGCTCCGGAAGCTCGCGCAAAATTGCGAGCGTATTCATCGGTGTAAAAAACGGACGGCGACGGTGCGTCTCGTGCGCGATTGGTATGCCGATCTCTTCTTCGAGCTTCAGCGCATCGACGAAAAATCGGATTTGCTTGATAAAGCTCATCGTGTCCCGCCCTGCATGTGCGACGATCTTCGTCGGGCCATATTTCATTGCATCGTGAACGCGCTGGCGAAATTCTTCCGAATGATCCGGTCCTTCGGTATAGACTAATCCGACATACTCAAAATGGTGCTCTCGAAGTAATCGCTTGAATGCTTCAGGATCACCGGATGAGCGATCATGCGCAATTTCCTGCGCGGCCGATTCAATGCCATCGTAACCCGCGCGCGCGATGCGCTCGAATTGCTCTTCGAGTGGCCCGGTCGCGGACGATCGCTCGTTCATTCCCCAGAGAGATTTATAGACTCGCAGTTCCATGAGGCACTGGAAAAGGAGATCGATTTCAAACGTTCCTGAACAGGGCAAATTTGCGGCAACGTTACGTCTTGTGTTAGGAGTATATCGTGCCTGCGCATATTGGGATCACCTCTTGGGCAATCCTAATTCCTTGCGTACTTTGGAGCAAATAAAATTTGTGAGTTCGGAATGGCGCGGAACTGCGGTTTGTCTTCCGCTCTTCGGGTTAAGATAAATGTCATGGTTTCCGCCATGACGGATAAGAAAACATCCCTGATTGTGAAGCTCTTCAACGAGTTCACGTCGCTTCATACAGGAAGGGCAATCTCTTTGCTAAGGACTTGCTCGCGCGGGAGCTGGGCGCCTTCGAAGAGTAGGGCATAGACTTCCTGAATATTCGCCTCGAGTTCCGGAAGATCTTTCGCCTGAGAAAAAACGCTTGGTACTTCGCGGAGCTGTCCAACGAGCCAGCCATCTTCTTCCCAGTAATCGAGCGTGAAGTTATGTAGCATACAAAACCAACGTACCGTTGATCGAGGAATGTTCCGCTCAAGCAGGCGCTTGACTGCACATGCTAGCATGCATTTCCAAACGAAATCAATGGTTTTAATGATTATGCAGATTCCTCAGAAAATCGTTGTAACTCCTGAGCCAGTTATTGTGTCCTGATAGCAGGGAAGCAATAGTCCCCGAAACGGAATGTCGCCTACGGAACGGATCCCCCAATTGGATGAATCGCGCGAGGAGGAGCTGATTGCAGCTTTTGTCCGTGGGGATATGGCTGGTTTCAAGTTTGTCTATACGCGGTTTCGGCAGCGGGTCATGAGCTATTGCGTCTATTATATGGGAGATCAGACGCTTGCCGAAGACGCGTTTCAGGAAGTATTCAGCCGGGTCTATACGCGGCGGGAGCAGCTTCGGGAGCCGAAGGCGCTGAAAAGCTGGCTGCTGATGATTACGCGGACCGTCTGCCTGAATTTACTTCGTACTTCTAAGTTTACACCCGATTTTGTTTCGATTACGAGTTTCGAGGATCCCGAGCATGGCTCGGAACCGCCGGAGCTTTCGGTCGAGGGCGGCAGCGAGGTAATCGCCGACGATATGCTGAAGGTCGTGCTTTCGAGGATCGCACCGATATACCGGGAAGCATTCCTTTTGCGGGAATTCGAAGGCTACGATTACGATGCGATCGCCCGAATGACCGGTGCCACGGAAATGAACGTGAAAGTCCGTATCACTCGCGCTAAAAAGCAGTTACGGGTTTTACTTGAACCATATTATCGGTACGAAGCCAATCAGACGAAAAGCCGTGGGCGTTCGAAATCCAAGAAAAATGAGGCTGCCCAAACGATTCGGAGTGACGAAATGGAGTTACGGGATGAGGAGGAGCCTGTAGACAATATGGAAGCATTCGGCCCGGGAGCCGAGGGAGTGTTCGCACAATGAAAAATTATCAGATAGAAGATACCATCGTCGCATATTTCGACGGACGATTGAACGACGCCGAGAGCGCCGAATTGCTGCACCGCGTTTCTATCAGTCCGGAAATCCGCCAGCTTTTTTCAGAGCAAGAAATGCTTCGGAATATGGCGTATAGCGCTGCCCGGAATGTAACGGTCCGGCCGGAATTGGAAGAATCGCTGTTCGCGCATATTGCTTCGCTGCACGAGGAGGAGGAACGCGCGGCCGCAGGTCTGTTGGGTGTCGCGCGGTTCTGGACGGTGCGCCGCATTTCGATAGCCGCCGCGCTGGTGGCCGTTTTACTTACCGGAGCCGTAGAATCGTTCGATACCGGTACTGGGATTAGTCCGCGGATTACAACAAGTAGTCTGATGAATATTCCAGGTGTCGCAAGTCGCGGAAAAGATGCGGCCCAGGTTAATTCGAATCCTGTTGCAACCGGCAGTGAGAATGCCCAAGCATTCGAAGCACCGGGTTCTCACATCGCATCCCATCATTTTTCGAATCGATCGGGAAGTTTGGCGAACGATCAAACCGTGCCGGTGCTGGATAATATGGTGAGGGATAATCAGGCGAGGGATAATAACGATATAGCAAATACTATCTCGCTTACTCCAATGCCGCGCGAAAATGCAATCGAACGCGGCATCCCATCTGAAATCGTCCAGCCGCACTATGCTACACTCAGCGATTTGGCAGCGACCGATGGGCCGGAGCGATTCGAGATCGGATTGGATGCTTCGGGGCCCGGTGTGACGCTTCCTTCGAATGGATTTAACCTGAACCGGTTCGCATACGAAGGGCGCTTTGCATATAATGTAGATGAGAACGATCAGGTAGCGGTTCATATCGGCAATGAGTATTACCAATGGCTCGGTGTCTCTTCTACAAACGGCAACGGATTTACCAGTCTTGTCGGCTCGATGGAGCCAAAACAATTTGCATCGTACGAATTATTTTACGACCGCATTCAGCCGGTTGCCGATGGCCGCTTATTCGTCAGTCTTGGCGTTGGCGGCGGGTTCTACAGTGTAGGTAATTTGATGAGTGCAGAATTGGGGTTCAAAGTCCCCCTGAGCGATCGTGTGATGGCTGGCATTACCTTTAGCGTCACTCGCGCGCATCAGAATGGGCCTTCGGAACAAGAAGTGCTTTCGTCGCAATCGTTACCCGCTATTTATAGCGGTGCAGATATTCACAATACGCTTAACGGGGTTATTCAATATGGGCTTTCCTATCGGTTTTAATACCGCCGAACGCCTGATGAATCGCTCCGATTGCAATGTTCTTTTGGAGAGAGGAAAATGAAACAGAGTAAATACTTTACGAATTTTGGACGAGCATGGCCGGCAATGGCCATTCTCCTGACATTCGCGTTTGTTTATGCCGGGTGCAGCGGCCTTATCGATTCGCCACCGCAATCCACGACAGAGCACGATGTCCGCGCGTATTACTTAAAGCTGGATAATACGGGTAATCAATATTATTACTCGGTCCAGCAGCCGAGCACGGATAAGCTCGTGATGGCCATGAAAGGGGATTACGTGGGGCAGGGTTACGATGGAGTCGAGACGTACGACTGTCAGTGGAACTTCACACAGTCGAACAAACAGGAAGAATGGTACTTCGCAGTCGATTCCGCCGCAGCATTCGATCTTGGCAGCGATGCTCCCTGGAGCGGCATGCCCTGGGCCGATACCAATGTTTGGGTCGATCTCCAAGCGCCTCTTGCAGCTAATGCCTCATGGACATTTAATTATGAAGGCGACTCCATCATTGCAAAGGTCACGGCGTACGGTGTGCCGGTTACTCTTGGGAATAAGCAATATAACGACGTGGTGCAGGTCCAGTACACCGGCAAGCAGAACTCCGGCGTGAAATGGTTTGCGCGCGGCATCGGAGAAATTTTTGAGAGCGTGGATGCTTCGTTCGGCCATTTAGAGCGCTCGCTCGATTCCTGTTCGATCAAGTCCTGAAGCATAAGCCTGAGGCATAAGTCCTGAGGGGGCCATGAATTATGAGTGGGAAAGAATGGTTTATCAAAGCCGCGGATTATCCGCGGCTTTTTAGCGTAGTACATTCTTCCATTTCACCATTCATAGCCCGTGCTTGTCGATTATTACGATATTGAATCGCTGCTGACCGAGGAGCAGCGGATGGTCCGCGATACCGTTCGGTCGTTCGTCGAATCCGATGTGCTGCCGATTATCGAGCATCACAATCAGGCGATGACCTTTCCGAAAGAGTTAGTGCCTAAGATCGGTGCGCTGGGACTGCTTGGCGCCACTCTCCCGGAAAAATACGGCTGCGCGGGCCTCGATAACATTGCGTATGGCCTCATCATGCAGGAACTGGAGCGCGGCGATAGCGCGGTGCGGTCGTTCGCCAGCGTGCAAGGGTCGCTCGTGATGTATCCGATCTTCGCGTATGGTTCGGAAGATCAGCGAATGAAATGGCTGCCGCGTCTCGCTTCCGGCGATGCGATCGGGTGCTTTGGGTTGACCGAACCAGATTTTGGTTCGAATCCCAGCGGCATGATCACGACTGCGAAAAAAACCGCGAAGGGATATGTGCTCAATGGCGCGAAGATGTGGATCACGAATGGCACGCTCGCCGATGTTGCCGTGGTATGGGCAAAGCTCGATGGAGACGAGGCAAGTAGTATTCGCGGATTTCTCGTGGAGAAGGGAATGAAAGGATTTACTGCGCCTGAAATGAAAGGGAAGTATTCGCTTCGCGCGAGCGTCACGAGCGAACTGGTATTTCAGGATGTGGAATTACCGGAAGAGAATATCCTGCCGGGTGTCAAAGGAATGAGAGGTCCGCTCAGTTGCCTGACTCAGGCGCGCTACGGTATTGCCTGGGGCGCGATCGGCGCCGCGATGGCATGCTACGAAAGCTCGGTCGATTATGCGAAGAGTCGCGTGCAATTTGGCCGGCCCATCGGTGGTTTCCAACTCGTGCAGGCGAAGCTTGCGCAAATGCTGACCGAGATCACGAAAGCGCAGCTATTAGTGTGGCGGCTTGGCACGCTTAAGAACGAAGGGACGATGCGTCCGCAGCAGGTCTCGCTGGCTAAGCGGAATAATGTCGCAATGGCTCTCGATATTGCGCGCACGGCCCGCGATATACATGGCGCGAACGGAATACTCGGCGAGTATCCGATCATGCGGCACATGGCAAATCTCGAATCGGTCAATACCTACGAAGGCACGCACGATATTCATACGCTGGTCCTGGGCGAAGATATAACGGGAATCGCGGCGTATGGAGGATAAATGCCAGAAATAAGCAGGTTCTTTGGAATTGTGATCAAGATGTATTTTCTCGATCATGGACGTCCGCATTTTCATGCCGAATATCAGGAAATGAAAGCTAAGTTCGATATTGAAACCTTAGAAATTATCGAAGGCGAGCTACCCACATCGGCAATACGCCATGTTCGGGAATGGGGATCGAAGCATCGAGCGGAGCTTCTGGAGAATTGGCGGAAGAGTAAGCTCCCGGAAACTTTAGACAAAATTCAGCCTTTAGGTTAAGTATGGTTAGCATTATTGGAGTTAACCCTTTAACGGGCCAAAACCTCGAACTTAAATTCAGCGATGGTAGCATTGCTCATGTTGACCTTACGAAAATACTTCCAGACGCTCCTTTAACTCGACCGCTTCGTGATCCGCAGTTTTTTAAGCAGGTGCAAATGTACGATGGAGGCGATGGAATCTTTTGGCCCAATGAGTTCGATTTGGGTGCCGACATGCTCCACGATTATGTGGAGAGCGAAACGATAAACTCATAACCATTCTAAGCCCGAGTTTCGGAGCGCGTAAGGATAATCGTTCGGGAATCGCTTTTTGCGATTGAGGTGTTGGCCTACAGAGTGTGCTATCTAGAGTATGTGTATAATTTCTCAACCTAAAATATTTATGTGTAATAAATTCTTGCTTGTGTGCTCTGTGCTCTTATTGCTGGTGCTAAGTTTAGCATCTTCCAGCACGTATGCTCAAAAGAACGATCCGCCCAGCCAGCAATTCGGTGTTGGTATCTATGAAGCGAGCCCTTCCGGGCTGAATGCGCCGAGTGGAATTTCGGGAGCGTACGCACTCAATCGCAACCTACAGATCGGATCGTATCTGGCGTTTGGCGTTGTAAGCGGGTCGGGCGTTACAACGGGGACTGTGTTCGAAGCGGCGCCATTTATTCGCTATCAGTTCGACGGGGCGGTAAGCCCGTTCGTGCAGGGCGGCCTCGGTATCATCGCGCCATTTGTGGGTTCGACGGTCGGCGGCATGTTCCTCGGCGGAGGGCTTGCCTATTATTTCGATCATACGCTCGCCATTCACGCCGATGTCGATCTTGTCATTATCGGATTTAATACCTCCGCTATCTTATTTGGCTGGGACCAGAGCCGGCTAGGCATTATGTGGTTCTTGTGAGCAAGTATGAATTATGAATCTTTGCTTACACTGCCATTACTTCTTTCTCTTTTGTCGCGACGAACTGATCGATCTCTTTGATCTTACCGTCGGTTTTTTTCTGGACATCCTCTTCGCCGCGTTTACGCTCGTCTTCGGAAAAATGCTGCTCTTTCTCCGCCTTCTTCAGATGCTCCATTGCGTCGCGGCGCACATTACGGACCGAGACCTTCGATTCCTCTCCGAATTTCTTCACGAGCTTAACGATCTCTTTACGGCGTTCCTCCGTCAGCGGGGGCATCGGTACGCGAATGACCTGACCGTCGTTCATCGGGTTCAGTCCTAAATTAGCATTGCGGATCGCCTTCTCGACGGCGCCCATCAGGCCTTTATCCCAGACCTGTATCGCGATCGTATGCGCATCCGCCACGCTTAGATTACCGACTTGATGGATCGGCGTTTCCGAGCCGTATGCATCGACTCGGACGGTATCGAGCAGCGCGGTCGTCGCGCGGCCCGTGCGAATTTTGGCAAGTTCGCCCCGTAGGCTATCGAGTGCTTTTACCATGCGCGTCTCGCAATCGTGGAGGATGTCTTTGATATTTGTCATGCTATTCTGAACCGGGATTTATGGGATGAATGGGATTTTTGGGATGGGTTATTTACGGCCTGAATTTTTTGTTGCGTAGTCGGTGAAACGTTAAACGAATCGATCCAAAATTAATCAGCAGCCCCGTTTGGATATTATATGCTTCAAGATAATTGAGCGCTTGAGCAATATGCACATCTTCCAGAGAAATAATCGCTTTTAATTCTACCGATATATTATCATCGACCAAAAAATCCACGCGCCGCGTGCCAATTAATTCGTCCTTATAATAAATCGGCATCTCATGCTCTCTCGAAAAAACGATCTCTTGATCGCGCAATTCTATTTCTAATGCCCGCTGATAAATAAATTCTTGAAATCCATTCCCCAGAGCGGAATGCACACTCATCGCACATCCGATAATCTTTCCAGTAATCTCGGAATGAGGAAGATCCTTGCTGAGCATTGTATTTATCCCATTCATCTCATTCATCCCATAAATCCCGGTTCAGACAAGTTCAGATGACCACGCTTCCGACCCCATCTTCGGTCAGCACGCGCTGGAGATTGCCCTTTTGGTTCATGTTGAATACGACGATCGGGAGTTTATTCTCCTGGCAGAGCGTGATCGCGGTGAGGTCCATGACTTTCAGGCCTTTTTGCAGTATCTCCATATAGGTGATCTTCGGGAAGCGAATCGCATTCGCATTTTTTTCAGGATCGGAATCGTAGATGCCATCGACGCGCGTGCCTTTGAAGACCGCATCGGCATCGACTTCGATCGCGCGCAGCGCCGCGGCTGTATCGGTGGTAAAAAAAGGATTGCCGGTGCCGCATCCAAAAATAACGACGCGGCCTTTTTCTAAATGCCGAATCGCTTTGCGGCGAATGAACGGCTCGGCAAACTGCGTCATCGGGATCGCCGACATGAGCCGGCTATAGACGCCTTTGTTCTCGACAGCGTTTTGCAGGGCGAGCGCGTTAATCATGGTCGCGAGCATTCCCATCTGGTCGCCCTGCACGCGGCTGATTCCATCCGTACTGCCGCTTACTCCGCGATAGATATTACCGCCGCCGACCACAATACCGATCTCGACGCCCATCCTGGATACTTCAACGACATCCGTGGCGAACTGATCGATCATATTCGGATCGATGCCATATTCACGGTCGCCCATGAGCGCCTCGCCGGAGAGTTTCAGGAGTATGCGCCGATAATTGGCTGTCGTCGGTTTGCCGGTCATGGCTACAAAAATACGAAGGAGAAGGAGGGAACGTCTGAACCTCTGATTTTTTTTATTAAAGCGATTAAATATGATTGGGTCTTTTGCTTCCTGATGGAATTCAAATCCATCATAACCCAATCAATCGAATCACAAAAATCAAGGTTCAGGCAGCTACTTCCATGTTGGCGTGCTTGTGATGCTCGCCGAGTTGCATGCGAATAAAGCCGGTGACACGCGCGTTCGGCGCGGCTTCTTTCAGGAGATCCGTGACCGTCTTCGAAGCATCTTTGATAAAGCTTTGCTCGACGAGGCACTGGTCCTGATAAAACTTTTCGAGCTTGTTCTTTGCGATGCGCTCGATAATATCTTCTTTCTTGCCTTCGTTACGCGCCTGGGTCCGGTAAATTTCGAGCTCTTTCTCGGCTTGCTCCGGTGTGATCTGCGAGCGGTCGAGCGCCATCGGGTTCATCGCGGCTACCTGCATAGCAATATCGCGACCGATCGCGCCGGCTGCCGATGCGTCTGCGCTCGAAATCGCAACGAGCACTCCGAGCTTCGAACCGGGATGAATGTAGCTGGTAACGAAGCCATTCGGCTCGGAGAGCATTTCGTAACGGCGGGCTTCGACTTTTTCGCCGAGGCGGCCCGTCTGCGCGCCGACTTCTTCGGAAATCGTCGCGCCATTCGAAAGCCGCGAGAGTAAAAAGTCCTCATGCGAATTGGGATTCGCTGCGAGCGCCGCGTCCGCGATCTCTTGCGCAAATTGGATGAACGACTCGTTGCGCGC
>DASZLH010000008.1:0-20519 GCA_035552495.1 Kapaibacterium sp. (SeqCode)
AGCTTGCTCCCAAATTATTGCAAGAAGTGAAGGGATATACAAAAAAGTATATCCCTTCTCGGCACAAGCTAAAGCATGTGCCACACCATTGCTTTACGCGTGAGCCTTGATAGCTTCCTGAGCGTCGATCTTGACACTCGGGCCCATCGTCGAACTGATCGCCACCGACTTCACATACTGTCCCTTTGCCGATGCCGGCTTTGCGCGGATGACCGTCGAAAGGAACATGTTGATGTTATCGACCAGCTTGTTCGCATCGAACGACGCCTTGCCGACCGAAGCATGCACGTTGCCGCCTTTATCGACGCGGAATTCGATCTTACCGGCTTTCACTTCTTTTACAGCCGTCGCCACATCCTGCGTAACCGTACCCGATTTCGGATTCGGCATGAGGCCGCGAGGTCCGAGAATACGACCGAGCTTTCCGAGCTCGCCCATGACTTCCGGCGTCGCGATGATAACATCGGTATCGGTCCAGCCGCCACGAATCTTTTCGAGGATCGTCTCGAAGCCCGCTTCATCGGCGCCGGCGGCGCGTGCCGCTTCTTCCTGATTGCGCGTCACGACCGTCACCCGGACTGTCTTGCCAATGCCATGCGGTAACGAGACCGTCCCGCGGATCGCCTGGTCCGCTTTGCGCGGATCGACTCCGAGATTGATCGCTATATCGACCGACTCGTCGAACTTTGCAGAAGCCGTCTGCTTGATCTTTCCAACGGCATCGGGAATCGGCAGAGCTTTTTTATCCTCACCGATTTTCTTGAGTACATTATTGTATCGCTTTCCGTGCTGTGCCATAGTATTATCCCTCCACGGTTATGCCCATTGCACGGGCGGTTCCTGCGACCATGCTCATCGCGGCTTCGAGCGAAGCTGCATTGAGGTCCGGCATTTTTTGTTTTGCGATCGCTTCTACGTCCGCCTTCGAGACTTTCGCCACTTTCAGGCGGTTCGGCTCTTTCGAGCCTTTCTCGACTTTCGCTGCTTTCAAGAGAAGCGAAGAGGCCGGAGGAGTTTTCGTAACAAACGTGAAGCTCTTATCCGAATAAACGGTGATGACGACCGGTATGATCGAATCGCCCTCTTTATTGGTACGAGCATTGAACTGCTTGCAGAACTCCGGAATATTGAGTCCTTTCTGACCGAGTGCCGGCCCAATAGGCGGCGCAGGATTGGCCTTACCAGCCGGGACCTGCAGCTTAATATAACCTGTGATCTTTTTCGCCATAGTTAGAATGGTTTAGTGGTACGCCTGCTACCTTACCGTTTCCCTCTCCTTACGAAGGAGGGGGTTAGGGGGTGGTTAGCTCCCACGAGTGATAATATACCGGCTTGCCACATGAGGCTGCACGGCTTGAAAATATAGCGCACCCATAACGATAGCACCGCTGAATAGTTCGAAAAAAGAACTCATGGCAGGCAAGGAAGTGCAGCAGAGAACTCTCCATCTCAAAGAAAGAAATGCATCAAAAGTGGGATGGACATTCCCGGTTGCCCTTATTTATTTCGACGACCGACCTCTCGAACCCATAGTAGCACTCGGAGTGTTGTGAGATCGGCAGGGGAAGGATTGGACCCTCGACGTGATCGCAAACACGTTAGCTTACGAAAGTAAGCTGGTTTCAACCACTCACCCCCTTGTCTTCGTCGTTGGGGACCAGTCTTTATTGTTTCTCAGCGATTCATTAGGAACGAACGGCGAGCGAAAGCTCGCCGTTCGCATTTTATACCCCGCCCACAGACTATTCCGAATCATCATGCTATTTCAGTGATTTAGCCAATAGTTAAATTATTATATAGTGCGGTGTCAGTTCAAAATTCATAAATCTCCGCCGGAAAGAAAACAATCCGAGGTTAACCCTTATCTGTCATCCTGATCGGAGTTCGACATAGCGAAGCAAAGTCGAACGGAGTCGAAGGATCTCTCGAACTCAAGATAGCCCATACAATGGTTAATTTAGCCAATAGTTGAATTATTATATAGTGCGGTGTCAGTTCAAAATTCATAAATCTCCGCCGGAAAGAAAAACACTTTGGACGAAACCCCTCTTTTCTTGATCGTCATACTGTCATTGCTAGAAGAAAATGGCATAGCGAACCGGAGCTATTTTCTTCGAAAGCAATCCCCTGGGTAAGGCAGCTTATCAATTCTTGCATGGACAACACAAAAAAATGACTTTAGAAACACCAAAATCGCCAATAAAGTTCCTCAAGAATCAATATTTTATATTTTTTTTATAAAACCGTGGCTAAGTCCTTTATTTTCAGTAAGTTAGGGCTGTGGAAAATATAAAATACCACCCAGCACCAGCCCGTACCCGAAAAGGTAACGCCGTGAGGAGGGGAGAGCGCTATAAGCCTAAGATGTTATGACTGACTCAATATTATTGATAGACGACTTAGACATCCCGGTCGCACGAATAATGCGCCTAGAGTATGCCATTGAGTTTTTCCGAGATTCATTGAACTGCCTGTGTAGGCCAAGTGGATGGCGGGATCGGTTTGAGAATCAGCTTCTGAAGGCGAAATACGTCCGCACTCGTTGGGTAAAATCCACTCCTGCAATCAGAGAGACAATCTCTTTTGCACAAGTACAAGAGGATTGGTTTGGTCAATGTTGGTCTCTTAACCTAGAATCAGATGCCCTATGGCAGATTTACTCGCCGGATTGTAGATGCGTTGTCCCACCACGAAGCATTATGGATATTGCGGTGCAGATTCATTCTACCCCAAGAGCGCTCATTGCTGACTTGCTGGCCGTAGCTGCGAGCCGCACGGGATCAGAAGCGTTTATTGGAACGGTACAATATGCGACGCAAAGGGAGATTCAGGAATTGCTTACTGCAATCGGACCGGCTCTCCTCGAAAAAAGAGCTACGAAAAAAGAACTGGCTTCGACTCTTCTTCTCAAGCGAGGGTCATTCGATCACGAAAAGGAAATTCGACTTTTGTGGCACGTTCAAGGTGTAGCTGGGCGAATTGTCAAGTATAATATAGATCCCTTTAAGACCGTGTCTAAGATTGTTCTTGACCCTACTGTAGATTCAAAGCTGGAGGATGAAATTCGTAGCATGCTTGCACTACATGTCAACGGCATCCCAATCGAAAAATCTAATCTGCTTGATTTTGGAGGGTTTGAGCTACCATTGCCGGACGTCTAGTTAAATTCCCTCAGCAAGTTTTAACGCCAAATTGCTAACGGTAAAATTGTTAGCGCAGGGCCTTCAATTTCTTCAAATAGATTTTGCGACTTTAGCTGCTGTGTGAATTCGCTCGCTTTGTTGCGATCGAGCTTTTGCAAGGCACTTACCAGTGATGAGAAAGGACCCATCGACTGAATTTTTTGCCCCTTAGGGACCACTTTTTTTATCTTTCCGAGCACACTTATTTCTCCATCAATCGTGTTAATATCTTCTAACAGATATTTCTTCGTAAGCGTCGCGAGGATCGTTGTGCTACTTTCCTGCTCAACTCGAAACGCAACATCGGCAGACTCACTTTTGGCTAAGGAGCTTATCCCGAGTAGTGCATTAGAATCCATATTAGGTATCATTGAGAAGAATCCAGAATACGCATTCACTGCTTCAATCAATTGTGCGAACGCTGATACTATTAGTTGAGCCTCGGCTTCAATGATTTCTCCCTTTTCAAAATTTTCAATATTTCCGGCCACTTCCTTGAGCATTTCACGCTTTTTGAGTTGGGAATACAAACGTTCAAATAGTGAAGCATCAGTCGAGGTTAAGGTATGCTTCTTTTCACTCGACGATCCTTTTTTTATTTCGCCGCCTATGCCATAGAGCTTTGCACCACCACCTGCCGAGCGGTCTTCCGTATCGGTTTGTTCAACAACAGAGCCCGGCACGCTGCCTTCGATCATCGACACATAATCGTTCAACATGCTCGTATTCAGATATAGAAAGTTTTTTAAGAGCATAAATTATTATTAGAGTTGGAATTTATCGCATTTTATGAGCGAAGTGATCGATGCAACATAGTGCAATAGGTGCTCGCGTTCCAACTAATTAAACTATGAGGCGCGAAGCGACGGTATACTCGCAGCCCAGCATGGAGCAAAGCGGATTGTTGGACTGTCAGTCTGCCCTAAGATCTGAATAGTATCCAGGAATGTAAGATGGAAGTTTCGCAGGAATATCCTTGAGGGACTGAATTGCTTTCTCAAGTTCATCAGCCCTCTTACGGAGCGCTACCGCGTAGCCAGCATAGAGTTCTTCATAGCGTTTCCGTAGGTTAACGAAGTTGCGATATTCCAGCTCGAAGCCTTGGACTATTTTCAAAAGACTTCGAGCATCCTCAACCTCGAACCACTTTTCGTCAATCACCAGCTTCTCGAGTTGCGCGAAAAATGGGATGGGCACAGTGGGTTCATTCGGGCTTTCTTTGATGGCAATTGCAAGCTGGGAATTTATTGCGTCAACCTCGAAATAAAATAGGGCGCGAATATCTCCTCGTTGTGCCATCAACACCAAGCTCTTTTTTTCGCTTATGTAGTTATTCGAGAAATCCTGAAATTGTCCAAGATAAGCATTCATTTGCACCTGCTGGTAACCATCCGCCTGCAAAAAGCGAGATTGATGGTCCTTGACACCTCGAATTATGCCGGCCATTACTCCCACAGCCTCATAAATCGTTGAGACAGCGTCATCTTTATCTGTCAACTTCCCGCTCTTATTAAGCACAAACGCCCGAAAAATTCTATCATGCGATTGCCCGAGAAACACTTCAATCGGGACAACATCGACTCCCACTAAGTCGGTCGTTTTAAGCTTCAAGGTCTTTAGAGACTTCACATACTCATCAAAATTCTTCGCTTGCTCTCGCGAAAGCTCAAGCAATGCTCCTAATCGGCGGTAATAGTAGCTCTCGGATTCGACTAAGTCGCGAATTTCCTTACGGTTCTTAAGCCTTCGTTGGAAATACCCGGATAGGAAGAAGCCAATAACCGAAAGGAGAACGGAGATTGGAATTTCAATGGGTACTCCTAACCACTCGTGAGATTTGGTCTGCGAGACTCGTTTGATCACTTGAAAGAAAGCGCTATCTGTGATCCAAGAACCTGAGCTTGCAGAAATCATAAAGGCAGAACAATCACAAGTGTTCTCAAATTCGCTCCGAACGGCTATATAGTCCGCGTCGGCGGGAGGTAAGCGTGCAACCAAAACCAAGCGCGACCTGAACGGTCGGTGTGCCGTCCCCTCCTACCTCTTGATTTTTTCTTATGTGCAGTGTGGCTTCTCAATCCCAACGGGACGGTCCACACCACAAGTCACGGAGTGACGACATGTAATCGCGTCCCCCAATACATGCCGTCCCTTGCGGGACTTCCGAATCATTTGCTTTTTCTGATCCGGTGACTCACGTCACCGGCTACTGACATGACGTGGCTTCGCCACTTGGGAATGCTTCCCAAGCAGAGGTCGTGTTAGTCTTTAGGCGATAGCCGTTTGTTAGCAGAATTGGAAGTGCTTAATGCAGAACCGTAAATGTAGTGTTAGTGAGCGTATGTTTTGCATCGAATAGAAGAAGCCGGTATGCTCCGGAAGGTAGATCCTGAACGTTAAGGCGGGCATCGGCGGGCAGCATTCCATTGCGTACTTCTGCGCCGAGTATAGAAAAAATTTCATACCTGTATCCTGCCTGCATGTCGTTCAGCCCGCGCGCGAAAATATAGGTCCCGGCAGGGTTCGGCTCGAGGATAACGTTCGGAATTGGCTGATCGGTACGAACCGCAGATGTTGTGCTTATCGTGACAAGCGATATGCATTGGTGATTTAGGAGATAAGTTGGGCTGAGCGAAAGAGTCATACAGTAGCTTTCGGTATCCTGTCTGTCGGCGTAGGGAAAGATTATGACTTCAATGGGCAGTATTTGGTTTGAGGTGAGATTGATCACATCTCCATCATGCACGATGTTTCCGCCGACTTTGGTGAGGATAACCCACTGCGTTGCAGTCGTGATATTTATCGTCATCTTGGCGGCGCCAAGACCCGACATGTCTTGCATGGAGCCGCGAATCGTATCCGGTGTTAGCATGGTCTGATTTAAATCAGACGTTATCCGTGCAGAATCGAACGATAATGCCACAGCATACGGATAGAGAGGGTTTGGCTGTGCGCTGCCACTGCCCGCAGAAAGTATGAGAAAACTCAGTGCACACAATAGAGAAATAACGGTTCGTGTTTTCATAGATGTAATTAGGATACTATGATGATCTAACTAACGTATGCCTGGTAAAGGGTAGTTCTCTTGGGGGAAGGGGCTGCGGACTTCGTGGCTCCGCCACTTGGGACTGCTTCCGCTCGCTCGGATCTGTCCTCCTCTCTTCTCTCTTGATTCTTTTTTACATGCGGGCTGAGACGAAGTTTTTTTTTAGCCGCGAAGCGGCGGCGTACTTGCAGCCCAGGGTGGAGCGAGCTTGCGAGCGGAACCCTGGGTTGGCATTGCGTTAGAATTCCAAGCCCTGAAAGGGCGGAGTACATCGCCCTTATCAGGGCTAATAATTTTTTCAATCGCAATCATACCCAGGGTTCCGCTTCGCTTCACCCTGGGCTGCGAGTACTTCGTGGCTTTGCCACTTGAGAAATGCTTCTCCTCGCGCGGAGTTGTGCCGTCCCTTGTGGGACTTCCGAATCATTTGCTTTTCCTGAACCGGTGACTCACGTCACCGGCTATTGACATGTCGTGGCTCCGCCACGTGGGAATGCTTCCTCTCGCGCGGACAAAAAAAAGCCCGGCACTCTGCATCTCACCAAAAATGGGATGCTGAATGCCGGGCCTGGAGTAAGCCGCTAAGTGGCTTAACTTATATCGAATGACTACGAACGATGAGCAGCACGGCCGCCTTTTGCGCCGGCTTCCTTCGCTTTGCGCGAGCCTTTCTGGAATCCGCCATGATGGCTTCCGCCACTATGGCTGGACGAGCCGCCTTTTCGAGAAGACTCATGACTTTCCGATTTTCCTCTTCCGGAGCCGCTCTTTTTTCCGCCGCCGCTTTCTTTGTTGACGGTCGCGTATGCTCGCCGTTCGGCTTCGCCCTTCGAGACGCCTCGATCCTCATATCCTTCCTCGATATGATGAGCTTTACGTTTTTGTTTGCTTGAATAACTGGATTTATCTCCGCGTGGCATAATTTTTTTCCTTTGTAAATGTATTGATAAGTTATGTATGTATTATGAGTCTTTCCATTTATCTTTTTAGCAAATAGCGAACCATCGTGAGCTTTATCGCAATGCCGTGCTTTCTTTGTTTTATCCTCTCAGCTCTTCCGTTTCTCTCTCTCTTTCATTTTGGACCAGGGAACTGTCCTCGCAACAGTTAAGTTATAACTTATATATTAACAATTACCATGAGCCGACCATTTGCAGCGTGGGATGTGTATAAAGCGATCGCCGATCCGAACCGAAGGATTGTACTCGATCTGCTGGTGCGCGGGGAGCAGCCGGTCGCGGCCATTTATGCGCGGGTCCGGCTGGAGCATGGGTCGATCTCGCAGCCGGCATTGTCGCAGCACCTCAAAGTCCTGCGGGATGTGGGTCTGGTGCATCAGCGCCGCGCCGGTCGCGAGCGCATTTACGCGCTCAATCCGAAGCCGCTCAAGGAAGTCTCCGACTGGCTACAGCATTACGAGAACTTCTGGCACGAGAAGCTCGCCTCGCTTGGCAAGCACCTCGATAAAAAGCATGGCAGGAAAAAATAAGTGTTCGTTTTTCATATTTATTTAACTTCACATTATGAACACCAAATCAATCGTTATCGAAGAACAATATCCGTACACACCGGACGAGGTGTGGGACGCGCTGACGGACCAGTCGCAGCTGAACGAGTGGCTGATGGAAGGTACTTTCCAGCCGCGCGTGGGTGCGGAGTACGAATTTTATTGGGTAAGCAAAGCCGAGAAAGACAAAGGCTTCACCCGGGGCAAAGTGCTCGAAGTGATAAAGCCAAAAAAACTTTCCTATTCGTGGGACTGGGGCTCGAGCGGCACCGTCGTTACGTTCTTCCTCGAACCGGTTGCGGATGGCACGAAACTCCGCCTCGAACATACCGGCTTTGACGCTGAGAAAGACGAGAACGTCTATCAAAACACGACGGGTGGCTGGACAAGCAAGCTCGCCAAACTGCCCGATATTATTGCCAAACGGCAGAAGGCAATGGCGTAATAACGTAACGCGGAATGCGTGATGCGTAACGCGTAACGTGCGTGAAAAGGGTAAAGAGTAATGTTTTCGTTACTCATTACCCTTTACCTTTACCTGCTATATTCTCGGCGTTTCTTCGGCGATCGTATCTTCGAAAGTCCGCTGGACGAGTTTGTCCTCCGGCGTTTCGACGAGGCGGCCGCGTTTCCAATCGCCGCGCGCGAAGATAACGATTGTCACGGCAGCCATAATCACATTCGAGACCGGGATCGACCACCACACACCATCGATTCCCATCGTCGTGTGCTTCGAAAGCACGTAGGCCATGGGAAATTGCAGAACCCATACCGAGACGAGTGTCAGCATCATGGTCACCACCATATTGCCGGAGGCTCGCAGGACACCAGTGAGCGAAAGCTGCAATCCGATAAATCCCCAGGAGAGCGCCATCGTCCGCAGAAAAACTGCGCCGGCGGAAATCACTTGAGGGTCTTCCGGTACGAAGAACGCGACGATGGCGTGCGCGAATATAAATACGATAACACCGATCGCTTCGAGGGCCACGAAGCCCAGCGTCGAACCCAACCGCGCGATGCGGGCCGCGCGCTCGATATTGCCCGCTCCGATATTTTGCCCGACGAGTGTCGCGATCGCCATCGAAAGTCCCATCGCTGGGATCATTGCCACCAGCAGTACATTCGATCCGACACCGTAGGCCGCAATACTGAGCGTCCCGAAGGTCGTGATGAGAAATGTCATGACCGTCAGGCCCAGCGCGCGCGCCGATTGCTCGATCGAAGCCGGAAGCCCAAGCCGAAACGCTCGCCGAATATACTCCCAATCGGGGAGAAGATCGTCTACGTGTAAGCGGACATGATATTTACCGCGAAAGAGAATCACGAATCCGATGATTGCCGCGATGCTCTGCGTGCCGACGGTTGCGATGGCCGCGCCCTCGACGCCATTTGCAGGAATGGGGCCGAGGCCATAGATAAAAAGGGGATCGAGCGCAAAGTTCAGGATCACGGTTCCGAGCACGATATAGACCGGCATTTTTACCTCGCCAACGCCGCGCATGATCGACTGAAACATGAAAAACGCGAAATTAAAGACGAGCCCGATAAAAGAAATTCGCATGAAGCCGAGCGCGCCGGAATAAACGTCCGGCGCGACGCCGAGCAAATGGAGAAACAGTGGCGTAGCCGCAAAGCCGATGCTGCCGAGTACGATCGAGATCAGCACGATCATGACGAGCGTCTGCGCCGCGACGTGATCGACATTACTCCGGTCTCCGGCGCCAAAATATTGCGCGATAAGCGTCGAGCCGGCGATCGCGAATCCGACGCCGAGCGAGATCGTAAGAAAGCTGATCGGAAATGTGACCGAGACCGCCGCGACAGCCGCGCCGCCCAGCCGCCCCACCCAAAACGCATCGATTATTTGATAGGCTGCCTGCAGTACATTTGCAAGAATGATCGGTACCGCCAGCGCAACGAGCGATTTCAGTATCGGCCCTTCGAGCAGCATTGCCTGCCGTGCCGCGAAAGATGAGTTAGGTTTGGTTGCGTCCATGACCGGGTGCAAAAGCTATAGATGGTAATGCGTAAAGTGTAACGAGTAACGCGTAATGAGCAATCCTTCGTTACCCAATACTGATTACTCATTACTACTAATATTCGCTACTCATCCGCTCGTTGGCGGGATAATTGCATTAGGTAGAAACAAATGCCGCCCGGCGTTTTTGCGGTTTCCGCACGTCTTCCTCCATTAAGAACCGCGTTATCGGAGGGGGAATAAGGGCGGCTTTTTATTTTCTATCGAAGCTAATCGGCTGTCGCGAAACAATTGAGCTTATTACAATGATTGGGCGCAGGTACTCAATGAGTGAGTGCAATGTTTTTTATTGCAAACGTCGCATCGAGATGGGACTGCCGTCCTTTTTTGAGCAAGTCGCTTAGCCCGAACACGCGCTCCTGGCCACCAGGGATTTGCTTTATTTGCTTACCGGCAGGCCATTCGAGCGCCGCTGAAAATACTCGATAGTGCATCGAAATATTTTTGAAATTCTCCGTGAGGCCGGGAATATCGATGCTCATAAAACCTTCTGCTTTTTGCGGCGCCTTGAACATAAGGGTAGTCTTTGATTTTGTGCGGTTCACGAAAAGGCGCACGTCTTCTGTATCTTCCTCCTCGTTACTTGGCCGCATTACTTCGGACATGTTGCTCATCAGACGAAATGCACCGGGAAGCGAATCGGCATTCGCGACGGTCGATTCGAACGAGAAATAGGTCATCGTATCGATGGTCGTATCACGTACCGAAAAAGCAGAAATCCCATTCATTCCGATCAGGTGGTGTATTTGTGTGAGCGAATCGCGCCGGAGCGCGAAGGTATGCCTGATCGAATCGATAATCATTTGCCGGGAAAACTTAGTGGAATCGCCGCCACCCAAATTACTAAGATCGGCAATCCCCTCAAAAAATGTATTGCTCAACCCGACCGTCTGACGGATCAAGAATGTATCGTCGGTATTTTGAACGATGTCGTAATATATTTCGAAGCAGCCGCTAAATGCGAAGCCGCAAAAAAGAATCGCAATAATGCAATAAGAACGTATTCGCATGACACAAAGATAGCGAGATGATAGCAATCAGAAACAGCGCGGGCAATGGATATATTGCTACGGGGCTAATTATATCGCCCTGGTTTGGATTGGCGCTCGGAGTGATGAGAAAAATGAAGCGGGAGAATCTGATCGCGCCGTAGAGGAAGTTGCGCGTATGTTTTGCCATCGTCATCGCTGAACTCGACCTCGTATGTATCGCGACCGAGTAACTCAACGACCGTTCCAACCTGACCAGCAACGAGGTTTTTCTGCGGAAGTGGCACTGTAAGCGCGACTACATCAAGGAGCGATATAGAAAGTTCATTCAACATTTTATGTAATATAACAACCTACGAACCGCGGGAAAGTTTCCTCGTAGAGTATAATCCAGGAGCTGCGTATGGTAACATTACGGTCAAGTCCGACAAGCATAAAATTCAAGATATAACGGTCCCCAAACTCATCGCTATCTACTAATTGAGCTTCTTCTGAGCGAGCTGCGACTAATAACCGCTCATGCAGCCATTCGGCTTCGTCGCGTCCGATGCCAAGTGCTGCTCGAAACATTCGAGCCTTATGCCGCCCACGGGGATGTGTTGGATCTAGCAAGTAATCGGTAAGCTTCCGAATATCGACAAATGCGCGATCTGCATTAGGCAGCTTGCTCATGATACTATAGAATTTTTTCGATACCGCGCAATAAATTCGCTCTTCCATTCTGCAAACGAGCCATTCAGGATATGCGCGCGTGCATCGCGGACCAATTGCTCGTAGAAGGCAACGTTGTGCATGGTCGCGAGCGTCAGACCAAGAATTTCACCGGAGTTGAAAAGATGTGCGAGATATGCTTTCGAAAAATTTTGCGATGCGTAGGAATCGGTCTCGAAGTCAATGGGGGAGAAGTCCTGCTTCCATTGCGCGTTGCGAATGTTGATCTTGCCATCGCGCGTGAAGAGCTGCCCGTTGCGGGCGTTACGTGTTGGTAAAACGCAATCGAACATATCGACGCCGCGCGCGATCGACTCCAGAATATCAACGGGCGTTCCGACTCCCATAAGGTAGCGCGGCTTATCGGGTGGGAGAACATCGGTCGTCCAATCGGTGACTTCATACATTACTTCATTTGGCTCGCCGACGGCAAGCCCACCGATCGCATAGCCTTCGGCTTTCATTGCGACGAGCTCCGCAGCGCACCGATCGCGCAGATCGCGGTGTACTCCGCCCTGCACAATGAGAAACAACGATTGCTCGTAACCATGCTGCGGCGCTGTCGCTGAAAAATGATCCATGCCGCGTGCAGCCCACGCGAGCGTTCGGCTCACGGCGCGCTCGACTACTTCACGCTCGGCGTTCGAGGGCGGGCATTCGTCGAAGATCATCATGATGTCGGGACCGATAGCTCGCTCGATCTCGATGACTTTTTCCGGCGTAAAAAAATGCGCGGAGCCATCGAGATGACTCTTGAAATGGACTCCTTCATCACTTGTCTTTCGAAGACTTGCGAGGGAATAGACTTGGTAACCACCGGAATCGGTGAGAACGCTGCCCGCATCGCCGGCGATGCTTTTCCAATTCGCAAATTTATGGATGCCGCCTGCGCGTGCGATCGTTTCCGTACCGGGCCGAAGATAAAGATGATAGGCATTTGCGAGGACCATTCGCGCGCCGGTATCCCAGACATCGCGTGCCGTCAGCGCCTTGACGGTCCCGAGCGTTCCGACCGGCATAAAAGCCGGCGTCTTGATTTCGCCATGCGCGGTGCGAAGGATTCCCGCGCGGGCTTTAGTCGGGGGAGCGGTGTGATGAAGTTCGAATTGCATGAATGAAATTAAACGGGCAAGGAGTGGGAATACTTCCCTCCCGTAGTACCGTTCTTATCGTTATGGACAGAGAATTCGAAGGGACCATTGATTCCGAAGGGCATCTCGATCTTCCGCGAGAGATTCGCGAGAGGCATGGACTATTTAGCGGTGCTAAAGTAAAAATCGAGGAGAAAGGGAAAAAACTCGTCATTGAAGCACTCCCTCGATCAGCTAGTCGAAAGAACATAACAGATTTGGCCGGCTTCCTCGGCAAAGAAAGCAATGCCCTCAATATTTTAATGGAAGAACGGAGGCGAGACCGTGAAGCAGAAGACCGCTCGTTTCGTCCTTGATGCCTTCCCCTTAATCGTTCTCTTTATGCAGCAGGAAGATTGGGAAATTGCGAAGGCTCAACTCGATAACGTGTTCGAAGCCGGTGAAATCTGCATGATGAGCTCCATTAATTTAGGGGAAGTGTACTACTCGTTACTGCGCGATCAAGGTATGGAGGTGGCCAATCGAGCATTCTCCTATATTACAGCGAGCCAGATTGAAATTGTCCTGCCTACGTTAGACCAAACAATTCAAGCCGCAGTATTCAAGGCCACTGGAGGTATTTCCTATGCAGATTGCTATGCCGCAGCACTCGCGCTCGAACTTGGTGTTCCGGTCCTCACTGGCGATCGAGAATTCGAGACGGTTGAACGGCTCGGCGTGAAGATCGAGTGGCTGCCAAAGAATAGGTAACCATTAATGAGTTCGGAAACACTTCTTTTCTCTCGCGATAACTCTCGTAAATGACCACCGAGCTCTTCCTGCTTTGCATCGCCGGATTTTTCGCGGGATTTATCGATGCAGTTGTTGGCGGCGGCGGACTCATCCAGATTCCGGCGATGCTCATACTCTTGCCCGGGCTTCCGGTTGCGACCGCGATCGGAACGACGAAAATCCCATCCTTCTGCGGGACGAGCCTGGCGGCAACGCAATATTCGCGACGTGTCAAATTAAATTACAAACATGTGGGACTGATGGCGGTGCTCGCGAGCTGCGCGGCATTCGCTGGTTCGAAAGTACTTACGATCGTCCATAATGATTTTATGGAGCCGTTGCTTCTTTTCGTTCTGGTCGATGTGGCAATTTATACCTACCGCAAAAAGAACTTCGGCGTCCATTCGGAAAAAGAACATACCGAAGCGCAGCACCGGGTTTTTATTATTGCGATCAGTCTCGTTATCGGATTTTACGATGGTTTTATCGGTCCCGGTTCGGGGAGCTTCCTCATTCTCGCGTTCATCATGCTGCTCGGTTTCGATTTTCTGAAAGCGAGCGCCACGGCAAAGTTTATAAATCTCTCGACGAATATCGGTTCGATCGTCCTCTTTGCGATGAGCGGACACATCCTCTACAACATCGCGCTGCCGATGGCCGCGTGCAATGCCGCCGGTGGATTTTTAGGCGCAAAACTCGCGATCCTTCGAGGTAATACATTTATCCGAATATTTTTCTTAACCGTTGTCGTGCTGATGATACTACGATTTGGATACGATGTGTTTTGGAAGTAAGGTCAGCGATACTCGTTACTTGTGCTTCGTCGTTTGTAGATGTCGTTTGTCCCGATTATACTATCGAGTTTGTAATTCGTTTCGAGAAGGCTATCAAATCCAGGGATACCGTGGAGGACACTCATATAAGGGTCTTTCAGATATTCCGCATTGGTTGCGCGGGCGATGACCATGTAAGATGGCCGTATCGTTTCGAGTGAATCTATATAGGCTTTTCGCCATTGGCGTTGATACGGAGTGAATGCAGTGGGATCGTTCGTATCGGTTCGGAAACCGAGCGGATGGAGCGAAACATAGATGCCTGCCGGACCGCGCATGAGGTGCAGTCGCAAGCGCGCGTCGAACGAGCAGACTTCCACACGTCCTGCTCTATGTTCGGGATGCTGGAAGTAATCGAGTATTCTGCCTTCGGAAGTATCTTCCCAAACGGCGGCGTGTAGTGCGGTCGAAAGTCCCTGAGAGAACATTCCATGTTCTGCTGCCGGAACGGTGTAACGCGTAAGCATTTCGAGCGGAAGTGAAAGCATCCAAAAGATACAAAAAAATGCAGGGATTGCAATGCGCGATGGCGCATAGCGCAATAGCCGCTCGGTCCCGATCGCGGCGAGCGGCGTCAGCAGCATGCCATACATGGCGAAATGATAGGTGTAATACTTATGCTGGACGAGTATCAGCGCAATCGTAAGAACGACGAAAGAAATATACAGCAACGTAATTCTGCGCGGCAAGTGAACTCGATCGATCGCCGTTCTTCGCGCAAATTTCTTTTCAAGAATCCATAAGATCGAAATTCCGGCGGGCACCACAAGCAGCTTCGGAGAGACCAGCGCCCGGAAAAAATTTCCAATCGGGCGAGTGATACCAATAGAAAGATCACGATTGAATAGGACCGTTGCCGTCCAGTAGGCGTCCAGACCGCCCGGCTTCATTGCATAGATTGCGTAGGATAGCGCGAGTGGAATGAGCGACGAAACTCCAATTGCAACTATCGAACGAACGTTTCGCAGAGATGGAATACATAGAACGAGCGGAAGCAGATATATGCCATACGTCGGGCGAATGAGTACGGCGATGCCAACTCCGAGTCCCGCAACTGCGATCGTTCTCATGTTCAGCATAGCTTGCGTGCGAAGTAGAATATACGAAGAAGCCAGGACCAAAAGGGACGCATAAATATCCCGTTGGCCAGCAATTTCCGGCGCTGCACGGGCGTAATAAAACGCATAAAAAAGGACGGCTATCCAGGAGACGCGCTCCGGTAAATATAACCGCCACAGCCGATAGAGAACGATGCAGAATCCTAATTGAATGAAGACATCGAAGAGACGAAATCCTACATCGGCGGGGCCAAACAAAAGAATAGCCGGAATATGCACGAGCAGTATGCCCGGAAAGTTATGGTCCCACGATCCGATATAAGGCCAGCGGCCATACGTGAGCCAATCGAACGACATCGACTGCCAATACGCCACATCGTCGTTGAGTGGAAACAGCACGACGATCGCAAACACGGCAAGGAGCGCAATCAGGCGAAACGCTAAAATCTTTCGAGTGTTCAACTGCGGAGAAGGGGCACGTCATTCCGTGCGGTAGTAATTAGCAATGACGAATTAGGAATTCGAAGTGTTCTCTTCTTCCAATATAATCTTAACTCCTGATTGCTAATAAAAATTACGAATGCAATTTAGACGGCGAACGGTGATGGCGGGCGAGTTGCGCGCCGCGAATATCGGGGAACGAGTAGTCCTGAACGGCTGGGTCGATGCAAGAAGAGATTTTGGCAATCTTATTTTTATTGATCTTCGAGACCGTTCGGGTAAGTCGCAGTGTGTTATTGACTTGGGAAATCCAGGTCCGGGTGGTGCTGGGCTGAACTCCGAATTTATGACTTTCCACGATGATCTAAAATCTCTCCGAACGGAGTTCGTCCTTTCCGTTTCTGGCGTCGTTCGAGAGAGGAGTAATAAAAATCCGAATATACCAACCGGCGATGTGGAAGTGGTAATCGAGGAGATTAAAATTCTCAACAAATCCGAAGTGCCGCCGTTCGAGGTCAAAGAGGATACAAACGCGAATGAAGATTTGCGGCTGAAGTATCGCTATCTCGATCTGCGGCGTCCGAGCTTGCAGAAAAACCTGATGGTCCGCCACCGGATATGCCAGACGATCCGGCGGTATTTCGACGAGCGCGGTTTCCTCGAGATCGAGACTCCCATCCTGATGAAGGCGACTCCGGAGGGTGCGCGCGATTTTCTCGTACCGAGCAGGCTGCACCCCGGTTCGTTTTACGCGCTGCCGCAATCGCCGCAGCTCTACAAACAAGTGCTGATGATCGCCGGGCTCGACCGGTATTTCCAGATTGCGAAATGTTTTCGCGATGAGGACTTGCGCGCCGACCGACAGCCGGAGTTTACGCAGCTCGATGTCGAGATGAGTTTTCCGAGCGAGGATTTGGTCTATGACGTCATGGAAGGCTGCCTCGCGGCCGTTTGGAAGGAGCTTGGCCTTACGCTTCCATCGCCATTTTTGCAGCTTAGTTATCACGAAGCGATGAGCCGATTCGGCACAGATAAACCGGACTTGCGCTACGGCCTCGAAATCCAGACGCTGACCGAAATGCTTCGTGGCAAGACGGAATTCAAAGTCTTCAACGATGTGCTCGAAAAAAAGCACGGAGCAATCGGCGCGGTCGTCGCGCCCGGTGGCGCCGCGTGGTCCCGAAAGCAATTGGACACGCTGACCGATCACGCAAAAAAATATGGCGCGGGAGGATTGGTCTGGATCAAGATTACGCCGGAAGGTTACGATTCCAGCGCGAAAAAATTTATTTCGGACGACCTGCTGCGTGGAATTACCTCGGTCTGCGGGGCGCGCGATGGCGATCTTGTGCTCATTGCTTCCCATGCAAAGTGGGAGCGAGCCTATACGATTTTGGGCGCGCTTCGTACGGAATTATCCAAGCGTTTAAATCTGCTGGAGGGTAAAGCATTCGAATTCGCGCCGGCCTGGATCACGAATTTCCCGATGTTCGAAGAAGACGAGGAAACGGCATCGTTTACGTTCAAACATCATCCGTTCACTTCGCCCGATCCGCACGATTGGCAGCGCCGTGCCGATGGGCTCGCTCCGATTCGCGCCCGCGCGTACGATATTGTTATCAATGGATATGAACTCGGTTCCGGCTCGATCCGTATTCACGACCGCACGATGCAGGAAGAAGTATTCAACCTGCTTGGGCTTTCGAAAGAGGAACAGATCGAGAAATTCGGATTTATTCTCGAAGCATTCCAGTATGGCGCGCCGCCGCACGGCGGCATGGCGCTCGGCATCGACCGCATCGCCATGCTCTGCTGCGGCACCGAGAACATTCGCGATGTGATCGCATTTCCGAAGACGACGAGTATGCAAAGCCTGATGGACACGGCGCCCTCGCGAGTCGATGCAAGCCAGTTGCAGGAATTGCGCATTGCGGTCCTTCCGCCGGAGACCAAGCCGAATCCACCAGAGAAAAAGGGTGAATAAAAAATGGGTTATCGCAACCGGGACAGGAGCTATGAGAACGGTCGCCGTGTTATTTTTGCCGATCACGAACGACCGCCAATGCGTTGCCTCTACATAACTGTATTTATTTGTACCGCCGCGCTGGCGCTCCTGAGGCCGCACCCTGCGCGCGCGCAATCCGGCGCCGGTTCGCAGGATACGTCCGGGACGCTGCGTCCGCGGTATGGATCGTACCTCATCCAGACGTTTCCATCGCCCGCCAAATCCACTGCACAGATAACGATCCAATTTTACAATCATAACGACGAGGTCCTGATGTGCCAGGTGTTCGACGCGGCGGACCGCCTCGTGCACGTAGTGCAGCCAAAGCAAATGACGGCGGGCGGGCTTCACACGTTTTTGATTCCTGCAAGTTCACTATCGAGCGGAATGTATTTTATTCGGCTTACTACTTTCACCGCCTCAGATAATGAGGACGTCGTCGATAACACGCGATTCCTCATCATCCATTGATGCCTCCGACTACTGTTTTGAAATGGACGCTGCTCGGTATCCTGCTGTGGGTTGGAAGCGTCCTGCCCGCACATAAACTTTGCGCGCAGGAAGATAATCGAACCATCGTCGGGGATTCGCGCGGTACGGAATTCTGGCTTGCGTTTCCGCAGAATGCCATCCTCGAAGATAATAAAACGCTCAGCCTCAAATTTTTTATTACGAGCGACCGCTCGACCGATTTTACCGTTTCGATCCCGGGACTGGGGGAGCATGCGTCGTATCATGTGAACCCTTCGGAAATTAAAGAGATCGATGTCGATACCACGGCGCAGGTGCTTATCAGCGAACAAGTACAGAAATTAGGAGTCCACATTGTGGCCGATAACGATGTGGCGGTCTTCGGACTTTCTCATCGTCCGGCGAGCACCGATACGTATCTGGGACTGCCGGTCAAAGTGCTTGGCATGACCTACCGCGGCGTCGGATATTATCCTTTGGCCAGTGGGTCGGAAGGCTTTGCATCCGATTTCGTTATCGTCGGAACACAGGACCATACGCTCATCAATATTTCACTGACCGGCGATACGCGTGGCGGCCACAAAGCCGGCGAGACGTTTTCGGTCGAACTCAATCAGGGCGATACCTATATGGTGCAGGGGAATCCCAGCGCCGGAATGAGAAGCGATATTACCGGCTCGCTCGTCACGGCAAATAAGCCGGTCGGATTTTTTATCGGACATAGTTGCGCGCAAGTCCCGCCGGACGTCATGTACTGCAATCAATTGGTCGAGATGGAGCCGCCGATCCCCAGTTGGGGACGTCAGTTCTATATGCCGAAGTTCGCTTTAAAAACGCAGTATGCCATTCGCGTCATTGCGAGCGAAGACAATACGCAGGTCTTCGTCAATAACGAACTGGTCGCAAAACTCCATGCCGGCGGGTTCTATGAGAACAACCACATGACCGATAACGCGCTCATCACCTCGAGCAAGCCGGTGCTCGTCGCGCAGTATTCGCAAGGCTCCGAAGCCGACACGGTGAAAGTGGGCGATCCCTTCATGCTGCTTATTACCCCGACCGAGCAGTTCCTGAATTACTACCGCTTTGCGACGCCCATCAGCGGCGACTGGCACCACTATATCAATCTCGTCGTGCCACTCGATGCGGAGGGTTCGCTGCGCGTCGATGGACGGTCCGTGGCTATCCATGAATTTCATACGATCGGGATTTCGAAATTTGGCGTCGCTCAATACGAGATCGGTTTCGGCTCGCACGCTGTCTCCTGCGATAAACCGTTCGGGCTCTATTCGTATGGCTTTGGCGTCGGCGTCGATAACTACGATGCGTATGGCAACGATGGCGGGCAGCTCGTCGAAACGGTGCCGATCGTGCCGGACACAGCGCGCCCCATACTCGAACTGGTTTCCGACGATGGTTCGCGCTCGCTCGCGCTCATTGCGCGCGACGACCGCCTCTTCGATGTCGGTCTCGCGAGCATTGTTGCGATCGACACCGAGAATTATAAATCGCCTGTCGAAATACCGAAGTTCGATGTCGGCACGCCCGAAGTGCCGTTGCTCTTTCATATTCGGGACACCAGCTCGTGCGCGTTCCTGAGCCTGAAGCTTGCGGACGCCGCAGGAAATATTTCCTACTGGACGATCTGCCGCACCAACATGAGCGGACGGTGGACCTACACGATGCAGGAAGGCCGCGAAAATATCTGTCCCGCCTGCCGATCCTGGACCGTGCAGTTTATTACGACCCCGTCGCTCACGGTATCCGATGTGACGTTTCAAACTCCCAGTTATTTAAAAGGGCCGAGCACATTCGATCAATTTAGCACGCGACTTAGCGGGGGATTTCAGGGACTATATCTTTACACGATCAACAAGCAAGTCCAGTTAGCAGCGGGTATTGGCTATGCGAATTTCACCGGCGCGGCTGTGACCACACAATCGTCGTTCGTCGCCGATTCAATCCTGTACGGCGATACGGCCGGCTCTCAGAAATCGAAACTGATCAAGAATTATACGACCCAGGCATCGCTCGATTACCTGACGCTGAACGGAGGCGTCTATTATTACATGGTCCCGGAACAGTTTTATATTTATGCCGGACTTGCAGCGGGTTTCCTGATTTCCGGATCGTATGTCGAGACGAGCGAGATCGTGTTTCCGGCTACGCTCGTCGATTCGACCGGCCGCAGCACCGGCGCGCGCGCCGTGACGCTTGCTTCCGGCTCGCTGCCGCATCCGACCGTCTTTCATATCGCGCTCGAACTTTCGCCGGGGATGCAATTTAAACTCAGCCAGCAATTTTCTCTACTTGCGGGCGCGTATGTGAACCTTCCGTTCTTCGACGCCGTGAAAGATCTCAATTGGCACTTTACCT
>DASZLH010000009.1:0-13562 GCA_035552495.1 Kapaibacterium sp. (SeqCode)
CGCATCACGGTGTTCTTTTTTTGGATGAGTTGCCCGAATTCCAGCGCAACGTACTCGAAGTGCTTCGTCAGCCGCTCGAAGATGGCGCGATCACTATCTCGCGCACACGCATGACCGTCGAATATCCAGCGAATTTCATGCTGATCTGCGCGATGAACCCGTGCCCTTGTGGGAATTTCGGCTCGACGGTCCATGCCTGCACCTGTCATGAAGGCGCGATCCAACGGTACATGAGTAAAGTCTCGGGGCCGCTGCTCGACCGCATCGACATTCATGTCGAAGTGCCAAGCGTTAAAATCGAAGAGCTGGGAAAGAAATCGTCTGGCGAGCCATCGACGAAAATTCGCGACCGCGTGCTTGCCGCTCGCGAGCGGCAGCATGCTCGGTATAAGAATATCGTCTCGCGGAGCGCCGAGAAAAAGCGCGTCTTCAAGAATGCGGACTTGCCTCCAAAACTACTTCACGAATATTGCGAAATCGGTGAGGAAGGCCGCACGCTCCTTAAAATGGCGATGTCCAAAATGGGATATTCCGCCCGCGCTTACGACCGCATCCTGAAAGTCTCCCGGACGATCGCCGATCTCGCGGGAGTTGAAGCGATCAGTCCCGCCCATCTCAGCGAAGCAATCCAATACCGGAGCCTCGACCGGCAATTTTGGAATGCGTAACAACTGTGGCATAGCGGTTGCGGACAATAATTCTAATTATTAAACCAGAAACGCCTATGCCAAGAACTTCCCAACGAAATTCAAATACAGAAAACGACAATCATACTGCGGTACGCAGGACGTCTCGGCCGCGCCGCCGCGCGCGTTCGCATTCATTAGCGGCCGAAGCCGAGCGGCATGTTATTCGTCCGGCCAAGCGCGCCGTCCGTAATGCTGCGGAAGAAATTTCGGACACCGTTTCCGATTTACCAAGATGGATACCCTGGACGGCGGCAGCCGTTGGTTTTGGAATATTGATGTATGGTCTATTCCAGATCGAGTCCGTCCGCGATTTTATGCGGCCCGTTACCGAACCCGTCTCAGAAATGTTTGGCGAGGACGATGAATACGATGCCGATGAATTCGAAGACGAGTCGGAAGGCTCGGACTACGGAAGCAATTACTCTTCTTCCGGCCTCTGATGCCGTCATTGCTTTTTATCGGTAGGCACGGTAATTGTACTTTGTTAGACCAGCAATAAATACATTATTTGCTTAAAGGCTGTGTCGATCTCGGACGGAGATTGGCGCGGCCTCTTTTATTTGAACTCGACGCCTATTTCGGAAGTGGATAAGTGTAGAAGTTGTGGATGTTCGATCTAAATTCGAGATTATCGAGCAATTTTTGATTACAGCAGCCCTCGTAACAGAGCTAAATTTGACCGACTTTTCCCGTTGGTCAGGATTGATTTTCCAGTTTGAACGGTTAACGTGCGCCGACCGGAGGTGGGACGGGTAGCGAATGAAGTCGCGTTTTTCAATTCGTAATTCTTCATTCGTAATTCGTAATTGAACAAAGGGCTCGTAGCTCAGTTGGTAGAGCGTCTGAATGGCATTCAGAAGGTCAGGGGTTCGATTCCCCTCGGGTCCACGGAAGCAAATATGAAATATGAGGTAGGAAATATGAACTTAGGGAGTAGTGCCTAAGTTAAGCAGCCTGCATTTCATTCTCATATTTCATCTTTCATATTTCATATTTGCCTAAAACGGAGTGGTAGTTCAGCTGGTTAGAACGCCTGCCTGTCACGTAGGAGGTCGCGGGTTCGAGTCCCGTCCGCTCCGCATTGTAAAGCGATAAATCCAAAAACGTCCTCGCGAATAGCGAGGACGTTTTTTATTGTCCCTATTTCCATCGAATTATTATGGTGCCCTATAGAAAGAATGAATCGACTTGGCAGGATGTTTTCAATGAGAGAGCATTTTGTCACGCTTTGTAAGCAATTTAATTCGTTCTTGGAGGAAAAATGAAAAGTTTTCTAAAATCCGTACACTTAAATAAAAAAGTCAGTTCGATCTTTGGGGCGCTCTTCGCCGTATTGCTCGGGGCCGGAGTTGTTACCTCGATGAATTCGTGCGCAACGCTAAATGCGCTTGCCGGACTTTCACGAATTCAGTTTAAGCTGAATGACGTGCAGTCGGTCCAGCTTGCCGGCGTCAATATCATGAATAAACATAGTGTATCCGATTTCAGCGTAATGGACGGGATCAATCTTTTGAACGCATTTCGCTCCAACCAATTTCCGCTGACGTTTACGCTGAATGTCGCAGCGAAGAATCCGAATGCGCCATCGAACAACTCCGCGCTGAGCACATTGCAGGTGACAGATTTCCCATGGCGGTTGCTGATCAACAACAATCCGACAATATCGGGCAATATTGGCGGTCCGATTGGAGTACCGTCGGGTGGCATGACGACGATTATGCCTTTACTCGTCTCGCTCGATCTCAAGCAATTTTTTGCCAATCAGGGATATAGCGATCTCCTGAATCTCGCGCTCGCAATCGCCGGACAAGGCGGCACGTCGCAGCTCCAGCTCAAGGCGACGCCGACCATGTCCACACCGATCGGCAGCCTCCGCTATCCCGGCGAGCTGACGATCGTCAATACACAGTTCAGCAGTTAATCCGACTTTGTAACGAGTAACGGATAACGAATATACTGAGCCGAACGACTCATTACTCGTTGCGCGTTATTCGTTACCGAATGCGTAAAAACGGTATCATTATAGCGATCGACGGACCTACGGCGTCCGGTAAAAGCACGACTGCGAAGCAAGTCGCAGCGCGGCTCGGCTATGTACATCTCAATACTGGCGCGATGTATCGCGCCTTCGCGCTGCTCGTCCGACGGCGGGACCATCAGGGCCACGACCTCGAGCGCGTTCACGAATTGCTTGCCGAAGCGGAAATCGGATTCAACAACCAGGGTAATATTCTTTTGAATGGCGCCAATGTTTCGCGAGAAATTCTGGAGCCGGACATTGCGCTGCTGGCAAGTGAGCTTTCGACGGACCCGGCCGTCCGTGCAAAATTAGTCGAGAAGCAACGCTCGATCGGAAGAGATGGCGGCGTCGTGCTCGAAGGCCGCGATATTGGTACGGTTGTTTTCCCCGATGCCGAGTTAAAAATATTTTTAATCGCGGACGCCCGCGTCCGTGCCGAACGCCGCCAGCTCGAATTCGAGAAAATGGGCACACATATCCCCCTCGAAGAACTGCGCCAGCAGTTGGAAGAGCGCGATAAGCGCGATCGCGAACGCGCTATCAGTCCTCTCCTCAAGGCACCGGACGCGGTCGAGGTCGATACCACATCCCTGACGATCGAGGGGCAGGTCGAGCGTGTGTATGAGTTATCCAAAGAGAAAATGTAACTTGGAATGTCCGGTTGTGTTGTATGTGTGTGAAGATAGCCCTCTCATTGCTCATCATGTGTTCGTTTTTAGCTTCCGCGAGAGCGCAATTTCGACCAAATTTTGAGACAAATGAACATGCTATCGACAGTCTTCGAATCGCCGATTCAACCGCAAACTATAAAAAAATCGATATTCCCCCAAAGGATAGAGAATTCCTTAAAAACCAGGTAGCATTTGGCGGGACAATCGGAACACCCGGCGGATTGAATTTCGTCGCAGAAGGATATTACGACCGTATGGGAATTCGATTGGAGGCCGGATGGTGTTTGTTTTTTGTCAGCGGTTATGAGGCCGATCTTTCCTATGTTGTGAATAGAAGCGCTCACTCATTGTATGAGTTTAGTGCAATTTATTTTCACAACTATATTATTGGCCCCGATGAACCTGCATATTGGACCTCGGGCATTGGGGTTGCTTTAGCAGTCGATGCCGAGGGATTCTTTTTCCAAGTGGGAGCTGGCCATACAAAGTCTATTAATGTGTATGGATATAGTGACTCCGCTCCCAGCTTGATTAATTCCTGGCCAATGGTCATGCAAATCGGTTATGTTCATTAGGTGTGGCATTCTGCTATGCAGCAGTCATTATGCTTCGTCTAATTCAACGCGTACCACTTCCCTACTTCAGGAGCGCTGACGACCATATCGGGAAAGTTTTCGAGGATAAGCTCGCCGAATGCCGTCATCGCTTTTTCATCGCCGTGAGTCAAGACGACGCGTTTAGGTTTCAGGCGGCGGACGATCTCGAGCAGTTCTTCGCGGCGCGCGTGGGCGCTAAAACGGAAACGCTCGATACGGCAGCGGACCGGAACATCGCGCTTCATCGATCCGAACCGAATACGCGTCCCGCGTTCGGCATGAGAGACTACATATCCCGGCGTGCGCGGATCGGTATATCCGACAAAACAAATTGTAAAATTAGTAAGCCGCAGCCAGCGCTGCGCGAGTAAATAACTCGGCGTCCCTTCCTGCATCATGCCGCTCGCGGCAAGCACGATGCTCGGGTCACGGAAAAACTGCCCGCCGAAGAGGCCGTCGCGACGCGGTATTTCCGCCTGCGCGATATCCGAAAGTTTGTCGACAGCATTCGTGCGCGAGCGGCTGGTCAAAAATTTATCGTACACTTCGCTGATCTTCCTTCCCATACCGCCCGAATAAATCGGGACCGTCGGTATCTTCCCTTCCCGCATTGCATCTGCGATCATCGCAAGCACTTCCTGCAATTTCCCGAGTGCAAAAACCGGAATAAGCACGGAGCCTTCGTTCCGCAACGTTTCGTTGATCGTCTCGATCAACCGTTCGAGTTCTTTCTGACGCGAGTGTGTGAGATACGCATCGACGACGCCGTTCGTCGATTCCGAGACGAGCACGTCGATCGGGCCTTCCGGAAGCTGCGCGCCGCCGACCAATCGCTGCTCGTGCAGCGACGTATCGCCGGTATGGAATAATCGCATGCCATCGGATTCGAGCAGGATCCCGGCCGCGCCAAGAATATGGCCGCTCGGGTAATAGGTCGCCTTCACTTTTCCGCCATTCAGGTTCTCGGAAGTCCCGAGTTCGAGCGGCTGCAGTTTTGCGATTACGTCCGGCAGCGCAGTTACGGTATAGTTCGTCAGCGCATCGATAACTTCCGTTGGATGCTGTTTGGGCAACAAGCTCGCCGAGTTCTGCAGCATGATGCGGCTAAGCTCGATGGTCTCGCTCGTTGCAAAAACATTCGCATTCGGAAACGTCTGCAAGACGTACGGAACACCGCCTAAATGATCGGTATGAGCGTGTGTAATAAGAAAACTGTCGACCGGGCTGTGCGATAGCGCTTCGATTTTCGGAAACGCATCCCAGCCAGTTTTTTCGGGATGAAGACCCGCATCGACGAGAATGCCGTGGCCGTCGATATCGTAATAGAAGCTGTTGGCTCCTATCTCGCGCCCACCTCCGAGCGCCATAAATTTTACGTCCGCCAAATCGAAAAATTAATTATGTTTGTGTTCGTTCGTGCAAAGAGGGCTACCTGCTTCCTCAACCACGACCGAACTTAAAACGCGCTCCGCCGAACTCTCGGGTCGATCCTGCTCGATTTAATCGCACTTAGACCGATCGTACTCGATAATCGTACTCGATAGCTGCGTTGTCGTTTGGAATCAAACAGTCTCGCGGATGCGAACGTTGCAACGGTGAAATTTGTCTAAATCCTTTAGCCGGGACCTGTTGAGGGTTCAGACCATACGTGGAGTATCTTACCTACCATCGCCGAAGTTCACTGACAGGCTCATCCGCAGCTCGTAAATCTATCATTTCTACTACATCGTTTGAATCGCGAAGGAGGCGATTGGTAAAGCGTTTTTTGCTGATTATAACGCTCGCCGGCCAACCGCTCGCCTATAAAATTCTGACCGAGGCACGCTACGAGGGCCAGGGTCTTACGCCGGTCTATCTTCGATTTACTACTATCGGCGACATCCTTTCCATTCTGTTCCTTGCAGGGCTCATCGTATCTATTCTTCTCGCGATCATTCGGCCCGAACGGATCAGCCTGACGCGGACAATCGTCGCATGTTGCTTTACTGGCGTTCTGCTGTGGCTCGATATGGGAGTGCGCCGCACGGAAGCGAGCGAATTCGAGCCTGCGGCGGCAGTCGCATTGCTGCTTTCGATCTGCATGTTACTTTCGGTGCTTTTTACTCGATCGAAGTTACCAACTCTCATCCGCACAAGAACGCGAGTATATCGCATCGTTCGAAACTCGATTGCAATCTTCATCTTACTCTCGCTTTTCGCTTTCCTCTACGCATTCTTTTTTCCGACCTATTCCGGGACGGAAGAGATCACCGATTTTACTGCGGATGCCGGCGTAGTGCTCGGAGCTGCCGTCTGGAGTGGGCATGGCCTTGGCGATAGGCCCAGCCCCGCGCTCAAGGAGCGCATTGACGTTGGATACGATCTGTTGACAAAAGGGGCAATTCCTCGCCTGGTCGTGACCGGTGCGAGCGCACCCGGAGAGCTCGCAGAAGCGGAGGTCGCTAAAAAAGATTTACTGAAACGCGGCATCGATCCATCGCAGATCATTGAAGAGACAAACTCCCACACCACCCTCGAACAAGTTCGTTACATTCACGATTATCTGGAAGGCCGGCAGAATTGGTCGCGGTTCGTCATTATCAGCGATCAATATCATCTCGCCCGCGTCGTCGAAATGTGCCACTTCAATGGCATTCATGCGATCGGCAGTCCATCCCGCATTCGTCAGCCAGTCCTCGACTTGCTCTATTACCGCGTTCGTGAAAGCGTCGCACTCGTCGAATATTGGCTCCTCGGAAGATAAAGCTAGTTAGATTCGGCGCGCTTAATTCGATTTTTCTTCGAGCGATTGTTCGAGCATGGCCGAGATCGTTTCGATTTCGAGCGAGGCTCGATCGAGTTCGCGGCGTTCGTTCTCACGAGTGTGGGACTCTTCTTCGGCGAAGTTTAGCGCCGTGAGCACGGCGAGCGTCGTCGTAGATTGCGACGGCAGCTTCTGCTGAAATTCCCGCAGCTGCGCATCGACATCGGCCGCAAGTTGCTTTGTGAGCGCCTCGTCGTTCGAACGTAACGGATACTCGGTCCCGAAAATGCTGACTTTGATCGTTTGTGACATACTCGTTTAAGAAGCCGTTGTGGCAATGCGCGATTCGATATTGGAAAGCTGGTTGAGCAGGGTGTCGATGGCTTGTGCGGCTTTGTCGCGGTCTTCACGGGATAGGCGAACGGCGTAGTGCGCGTTTTCACGCTCGCGTTCGTAGAGTTCGGATTTCATTGCATCGCGTTCGGCGGCCGTTTCTTTCAACCGCGTTTCGAGTTGCTCGATTTTTTGCTTCCACTCCTGCGCTTCGGATTGCCAGGCCTGTTCGACGTTCTGGCGTTCGCGCACTTGCACCGATTCTTCGCCGAGTTCCGATTCGAGCCGCTGAATCATTTCGAGTTGCTCGTTCAGCAGCCGTTCCTGATCGACTAATCGGGCGTTCAGCTCGTCGAACGATGTTTTGCGCTCTTCTGCTTCGCTCGTTACGCTCTGGAGTAACGCCGCACGCTGCTCGAAATTCGAGCGCTCCTGCGCGAACATGCGCGTTACGTCGGCAAGACGAATTTCCACATCGTGTTTTTCCTGGCGTAAGTTCGCGATCGTCTCGGCGGCATCGCGCGCGAGGCGTTCCAGCTTGGAGACTGCCCGCGCAAGGCGCTCGCGGCTTAGGGACACTACAATTTCGTGCGAGTTATTCATAGTCCGGGGTATCAGGGATAGCGTTTATGCCCTCTCTATTAAGCACGAAGGCGCGCATGAAGTTCTCGTTCTAATGTCTGAATTATTTTTTCGACAATGTGATCGACCTCTTTTTCTTCCAGCGTACGTTCGTCCGAACGAAACACCAGATGAAATGCCAGGCTGCGCTCGCCCGATTGCTTCATCTCGGCCGATTGAAATGCATCGAAAATATGTACATGCTGCAATAGCTCCGACATCTCCGCCTGAATACGGTCTCCGACCATCTTCGCGATTATATCCTGTTTCAGGACCAGCGCAATATCGCGCTCGACCGAAGGATATTTCGGCAGCGCTCTGACTTTCGGCGGATCGAGCCGTTTTGCATGGGCCATTTCGAATAATGCTGCGTGATCGAGCAACAGCAGATAGGCATCGCTGCGAAGATCGTACGCTTTTGCAATCGCATTTGCGACGCGTCCCATAACACCCACTTCCCTGCCGGAAATGGTAATGAGTAGCGAAAACTCCGGATCGAAATATTTATCCGAACTTGCCCATCGTTGAAGTTTCCTGTTTATTGGTGCATATTCGGGTTTGGCTAAACTCAGTCGCTCCATTAACGCATTGGCCAGACCCTTTAGCAAAAAAATATCGGCTTTTACAGGCTGCGCATTATAGGGGGACTTCGGCTCCTGAATTCCAGAAATCGCGATGCCGATCTCCGTTTCTTCGCGGACGTGACCGAGCATCTCCGGTGAATCGGAATAATGAAAGACATGCCCGATCTCGAACAATCGCTGACCGGCCGATCCAAAGCGTTCGTTATGCTGCACGGCATCGAGCAGACCCAATGCTATGCTCGTACGCATTCGGTCTTTTTCGATATTCAACGGATTAATCAGTTCGACCGGCTTCTCATGAAACCGCGACGCATCTTTTGCGCTCACGAGCGGAGTCGAAACGCATTCGTTTGCGCCAAGCGCCAGTAGCGTGTTGCGAATGAGATTATCGAAATCTCGCAGCTTGAGCGGATCGCGAAGGCCGGTAAGCGGCGCGCGCTCGAAGGTACTCGTCGGGATTTCATCGTATCCGACAATACGGGCTATTTCTTCGATCGCATCTTCTTCACGTTCGAGATCGACGCGATACGATGGCGCTCGCAGGGTCCAAGCCCCTTCCGATTCCCGTTCGAATGTCAGGTCCAGCCGTGCAAAAATTTCGCGCATTCGTTCGTCCGGAATGTCGAGACCAATGAGAGCGCGCGCACGCTCCGGACGAAATGTGAGACGTTTATGTGTAATCTCCGACGGATATTCATCGATCAGGCCGGGGACGATCTCGCCGCCGCCTAATTCGACGATCATGCGGGCTGCGCGCTCCGCAGCAGTGCGAACAATATCGAAGTCGGTGCCGCGCTCGAAGCGGTACGAAGCATCGGTCGATAATCCCAATTGTTTGGCAGTACGCCGAATCGAACTTGGGGAGAAATAGGCGGATTCGATCAGTACGTTTTTGGTCGTGTCACGAATAGCGGAATTTTCGCCACCCATAATGCCAGCGATGCCGAGCGGTTTTACACCATCGGTAATGAGCAGCGCATCCGGCGGCAATGTCCGCGACTTATGATCGAGCGTCGTGTATTCCTCCGCAAATCCAGCCGCGGTCCGCACAACGATCTGTCCCTTCGAGACCACATCGAAATCGAATGCGTGGAGCGGGTGCCCATACTCCATGAGCACAAAGTTCGTTACATCGACGACATTATTGATCGCCCGCAATCCGACGGCTTCGAGTTTTCGCTTCAGCCAATCGGGCGAGGGCTGCACCGTGACATTCCGAACGAGCTTCGCAACGTAGCGCGGGCATAGATCGGGCTGCGGCAATGCAATGCTTACCTGTTTTGCTATTGCGCCCCCGTTTTGTTCGATTGCAACTGTTGGCAGTTTAAGTTTTTCGGACGAGATCGCGCGTATTTCTCGCGCGATGCCTATGTGGCTCAGGCAATCGGCACGATTGGGCGTAATGCCGATTTCGAAAATAATATCGTCGAGCCCCATTGCTTCCGCGAGCGGCGCGCCGATGGCAAACTGGCCCGGCAATTCCCAGATACCTTCATGATGTTCAGAAATACCCAGCTCGCGTTCGGAACAGAGCATTCCTTCGCTTACTTCTCCGCGAATTTTCGATTTTCGAATGACAAATCCTTCGCCAAGATCGGCGCCGACTGTTGCAACAGCGACCTTCAGCCCTGTGCGCACATTGGGCGCTCCGCAGACGATCCGAAGCGGTTCACCGTTACCGATAGTGACGCGCGCCAGGCGTAATTTGTCGGCGTTCGGATGAGGGCTGACTTCGAGCACTTCGCCGACGACGACGTTTTTCATCCGCTCGCCCGGCCGTTCGATAGCCTCGACTTCAATGCCGAGCATCGTCAGCCGGTGCGCCAGGTCGTCCGGTGTAAATGGAATCGAAATGTAGTCGGAAAGCCAGTTGAGTGAGATGCGCATTGCCATTATTTCGGGAATTTCAATCTAAATTTCTGAAGGAGATTATAATTACCGGAATAACATTAATGCGCGAAAACCAGCCTGATTGAAATGATGGTCCGATGTGAGTGCCGATTGGATAGAACGGTCTTCCATAACCAAAATCGAAGCGCAATCCGTCAGTGACCAGGACTTATCCTGAAGAGATTCGTAACGCGTTCGAGCGCGAGAAATAAGCGCCGGACTTCCGGGAATCACTTCAACTCTTAGACTCTCATCGAGCCTCGACCACGTGCGAGAAGCTTCCAACCGTGTAAAATAACCCAAACGGCTGACATGGTTCAAAAATTCAATCATCACCAATTCGGTAGTTACCAGTTGGCTCCCATCCGGAATCGCCTCAACAGCCGAGAGTGCGGCAGCATGAAGAGCATCTTTAGGCAATTGCAACGCAACCCAGTAGGGAGTATCCGCAAAGATTTCGATCACTCGCGTTCCTTCGGCGCACCGTAAAGATAATGATCAATGTTCTTCGCGAAGTCACGGGGAATTTGCTCCTGTTCTTGCTCGGGAATACGCTCACCGCTTTCTGCAATATTGCGAAGGAGCGACTTGAGCGGATCGCCCGACTGCCGCATGTGCGGGTGCGTATTCGATTCCTGCTTCGTTCCTGTGTGCATACTTTTATCAACAAACGCTCGCCTGCTTTGTTTCCGCTGCAATTGTCTCATAGGTACAAGGGGAACGTTCGCCCGTTCAAAATTCTTATCGCATAATCCAAAAACCATTATCTGTTCAAACGGAAATCATCCATGGTTGAGACTGACTGTATGCTCGACGTTCAAGCCATTCGAAAGCATTTTCCGGCGATTACGAAGGGTCGCATTGTGACCAATAACGCGGCGAGCACGCAGGCTCCGAAGAAACTTGCGGAGCTGTTTCGAGAACTTTCGCCCGATTACGAGAATGTCCACCGGGGTCAGTCCAATGCCTCGAAAGCGATGACAGATCTCTTCGAATCGTCCTACGATACGATCGCCGATTTTATCGGCGCGAAGAGCCGCAGGAATATTGCGCTCTATCGCAACACCACCGAGGCGCATAATGCTGTCATGTATTCGATGATGACGGAGTTTCGCGATGGTGATAACGTCGTCGTTACGATGATGGAGCACAATTCGAATTACGTACCGTGGTATGCAATGTGCCGCGAAATTCTGCCGAAATTTGGGATCCACGTCGAGTACCGCATTGTAAATTTCGATGGCGAAACGGGCGAGCTCGATCTCGCGCACATGGCTACGCTCATCGATCGGCGGACGAAGCTTATCGCTGCAAGTGGCGCTTCGAATTTCTTTGGGACGAAAAATCCGATCGCAGAAATTCGTGAGATCGCGAATGCGAGCGGCTACGAGCAACCCACGGGCGAGCACCGCTCGTATCTGCTCGTCGATGGAGCGCAGCTTGTCCCCAGCACGTATGTGGATGTCGAAGCGCTCGATGTCGATTTTCTATCGTTTTCATTTCATAAAATTCTCGCACCTTTTGGTATCGGCGTGCTCTATGGCAAAGAGCATTTGCTGGAAGCCATGCGGCCTTTCCTGTATGGCGGCGATATGGTAGCGGGCATTCCAGGATCGGTGCAGCCGGATAGGGTTAATTATAACGGCCTCCCCTGGAAATTCAGCGCGGGTACACCCAATATCTTAGGCGCAATCGTAAGCGCTCAGGCCTTTCGGATATTACTCGATTTGGCGCTCTCGCCAAACGAAGAAGTTTATTTTATGAGCGACCGCAAAATCGTAAGAAAGGTCGTCAAGGATGCTATGGAGCGAGTGACAACACACACCCGATCACTCACCGAACGGGCACTCGAGGCAGTGACAGCAATTCCAGGACTACAGGTATACGGCCCGCGCGACGCAAAGCGGCGCACATCGCTCGTCGCATTCAATGTCGATGGGCGGAGTCCGCTCGATCTTGCGGATGCCCTGAATGAGTTTGGAGTCGAGTCCCGTGCGGGGTGTCACTGCGCGGGACTCGCGCATCATCAGCTCCTCATCCCCGCGAGCTGCCGCCTCAGCTTTTATATTTACAACACCATCGAAGAAGTCGATACCGCCATCGACATCTTAGCCAAGATCGTTCGTGAAGATCTCTACGCAAAAGCGCCGTCCGGATTCCAGACGGCGCTTGCCACGAGCTAAAAAAGACTGAGCGTTAGTGGATGGTATAGGAAGTCAGCACATCTGCGCTGCTTCTCGACGTGACCAGACTCGCCGCAGCTCCCGTTGACACGAGCTTGAAGTCCTTCTTACCAAAGAACGCAATATCCGACGAATAGGCATAATCTTCCGTAAATGTCACTGTCCCGCTGCCTAATGGTGTCGTGGCGGTATAAAGAATGGTTACTTTTACAACCGAAAGATTCAGAAGCTTCCCATTGACAGTCAGCGTGTCCGTGCCGACGTAGCCGACCGTGATCGTATCCGTAACCGGGATGGAAAGCGGTACTCCACTGAGCGTTGTATTGACGGTCCCGCTTCCCGTCTGCACAATGGCAGCGGAAGTTTTCGAACTGAATGGAAGCGTTATCCACGCTGCGCCGATGGAATCAATCGTGGCAAGAGATGGAAAATAGTACGAGACGTCTCCATTGGATTCCGCATGATAAAAGGAGATGGAATCTGCACGCACCTCGTAGCAATGGGTTTTCCCTTTGTATGTCGTGTCGGCATTGGTCACGCTATCGGACGTGGAGCGATGCGTTGCGCCACTCGAACTCGAATCGGTGGTCGCATAATTATAGACATTCCCCTGGACGATCACATAGTTCTGCGTGGTCGTGGAGGTCGAGGAGCTGCAGCCATTCATCGACGCGAGGAATGGGAGAGTCGAAAGTAGTAATAGAATCGGTAGACGCTTCATAAAATATAGGTAGTAAGGAGTGATGAGTAACGAGTCGAATAACGCATTTTTCTCGTTACTCGTTACCCGTTACTCATCTGTTGCAAAACTGCTTACGCCTCCTTCGGCTCGGAAGTCTTCATTTCCTGGACTTCCTTGCGGATTTCCTGGGCTTTGCGTTTCAGGTCGTTCATGGCCTTACGGACGCGCGTCCCAGCCGATTTATTCTGCTTATCGTAGAATTTCTCGAAGTCCTTTTCGAACGATGCGAGCAAATCCTGCAATTCTTTGTAACGGTTCATGTGTGTGCCTCCTAATGTGTCAAGAACTTATGTGGTTTAAAATAACCCGGAATTCCGCATCGAGAGCATGAAGAATGATGATCTTCCAGCTCATCGAGGCAGTCTCAACGGACTTAATTGCTCCTAAAATACGAGTTTTTTTCCTCAAAAGCAAGTAATTCACAAAAAAATCTTCCAGGACGTAGGATTCTCAAAGACAACCAAACTTTCGTCGTTACAAAAAGCTCTTC
>DASZLH010000010.1:0-3421 GCA_035552495.1 Kapaibacterium sp. (SeqCode)
CAATTCATCGAACACTCCGTTGCCGGGTCCCGACGGTGGTATCATCGCTTTCGATAGCCTGGACCGGCTTTGGGTTGCGACTGGCAAAGGTCTCTTCAAGTATGATCATGTCGCATGGACGAAGTACGACATGCTCAATGCTCCGTTGGCCAGTAATACGATCGAAACGGTTGCGGCGGACCGCGTGGGAAACATTTGGGTGGGCACTGCTTACGATTATCCCCCGCCCCCTGTCGATCGCGGGTTTATTTTGAAGTTCGATGGCATATCCAAATGGGAAGTCCATAACGATACGCTCGATGGTATTTTTTTGTACGATACGACATTCGACACAGTACACCAACGCCCGAAGATCGATACGGCGCTTGGGTATGAACTGGATCCGGATAGTCCGTGGAGCATGATGGTAGACCATACCGGCGCACTTTGGATTGGTTTCGACAGCTACATTAATAGACAAATTCCTGGCAGGGGCTGGGACACGTACATGGACCCCGAAGGCTATCAAAATGCAGTCTTTGATCTGAAAGAAGATACGGAAGGAATCATCTGGGGCGGCGATGAATACGGCGCCATTCGTATCGATACCACCCTTCATCAACTCGCATGGCATCGGAATACAAAGGGCTTTCCATTTTTCGGCGCCTGCTCGATCATTCCTATTGGCGACTCACTTTGGACAGCCGGAAGTGGCGGCGGCGGTATCGCGTATGGAAAGGATACGACATGGAGAGTCTATAATAAATTTTCGGACTGCCCGTTCGAGAATGACCAACCGCAGGACATGACGATCGATAGCAAAGGGCGCTATTGGTTCGGCATGCGGCCATATCACATGCTCTATATGTACGATGGCACCTCATGGACCATCTATGACAGCCTTGTACATGGGACGACCGGTGTGCTTGCGCTCGCCGCCGATAGCAGTGGGAGTATCTATGTGGGTAACGGCGGAGACGGCATTACAAAGTTTGATGGACAAACAGCGGCACTCATCGATCTGCATGCGGTCGATTCTTTCTCGAATGTAATTTACTCATTGATGTGGGATGAACGCCGCCATGCGCTATGGGTCGGCAATGGTTGGGAAGGATCGACGCTGCGTCATTCTGGCGTCGCGGAATTTGATGGCGAAATGTGGCATACGTGGCGCTACCCGGATATCAATGCGCAGGTGATGACAATGTCACTGGATACAGCAGATAACGTTTGGGCAGCGTGCTACGGTTTTGCCGGAACCTATGAACTATTGGCAGGTAGCAACACTTGGCAGTATTCTACTGCACTTTCCTCAAAATTCACGTTTGCTTTAACAGGTGATTCGAAAGGGAGCGTATGGGCAGCGACAAGCGATCTGGGGCCTGCCCATTGGGATGGCTCGTCATGGCAGACGTTCACTTCTCCAAATATAGTGAGCGGCGTCGATGCTGGCGCGATCGATACCCATGGCCGCGTATGGATCGGCGGTTTCGATTATACTGGTGGCGGCGGAGCATCTGTGTTTGACGGCACGTCATGGAGAGCGTTTCGAGAATCCAATTCCAAAATCGGATCGCTGAATGTTTGGTCCGCGATGGCAGACGCGAAAGGAAATGTGTGGTTCGGCACCAATGGAGATGGCCTGCTTGAATTCATTCCTGATCCTCAATCGGATGTCTCATTTTTACAACCAATCGAAGCGGGACAAACCGTTTATCCCAATCCCGCGCATGACATTCTGAATGTCGAAAGATTATCCGGTAAAATAACCGTTGTCGATGAGCTTGGAAGGATTCGCAATTGTGCTCGTCAGAATGATAAGCTGAATATTACCAATCTTCCTGCTGGAATTTATTACATCGGCGATGGCCTCTCCCGAACGAAATTTGTGAAGCAATAACCTATGATTGCGTAGCGAGCGTATTGCTATCGAAATGCACCCGAAGGGCGAGCACCAATGCAATGGCCGCGAGGAATGATCCGACATATCCGATGAAGTTCGGGTGAAGTCCGCCGATGAGCCAGCCGCCTAAAATTGGCGCGATCGAGCGCGATAAACTTTCGAGCGAGGACGATGCGCCGAGCACTCCGCCTTTGCGCGCGGGCGGCGCAACTTGGGTCAGAATACTGGTGAGTGTCGGACGTGTCACGCCAGTGCCGAAGGAGAAAATCGCCGCGACGATGCAGAGTGCTGGAATATCTCGGAATAATACCAGACCGAGTAGTCCAATCACCATCGCGAATAGTCCAAGTCGCAGCGACATCAGCTCGCCGATTTTTCGCACGAGTGGACGAATGACCGCGCCTTGCCAGAGAACGCCCGTGAGTCCGATGAACATCAGGAACAGTCCAATATCGGATGGCGAGAAGTTCAACTCGATCTTTGCAAAGAGCGAAAACATCGAGACGTAGAGAGAAAATGGCAACGCGAAAAAGAGAAAGATCGCAAGGATCGAGCGCATGCTCGGGTCGCGCATATATTCGAGCACGCGCGCATAATAAGCGAGGCCGACCTTACTATTCTCGTCTCGAACGTGCTGGTGCTCTTTGAGATAAAACGTCGATAGCGAGGTACTGCAGAGCGCAAAGAAGGCCGCGACAAACGCTGGCGCGGAGTAACCAAATTGTGTTGCGAGAAATCCGCCGATGGGTGGACCGATGATAAAGCCGAGTCCGAATGCAATGCCAATGATCGCCATGGCTCCCGAACGTTCTTTGGGCGGCGTAACATCGGCAATATACGCCTGCGCGATGGTAAGATTACCGCCACTAATTCCATCGACGATTCGCGAAAGAAATAAAATCGGAAGGGATTTTGCGAGGCCAAGTAAGATAAACCCTGCAAGCGACCCTAACTGCGAGTATATAAGGAGAGGGCGACGTCCGAATTTATCGGACATTCCTCCGAGAATAGGCCCTGCGAAAAATTGACAGACCGAATAACTCGCTACGAGATAACCGATCGTTGCGGGTGAGGCATTGAACGTACTGGCGTAATATGGCAAGAGCGGTAGTATGATCGAAAAGCCAAGCAGATCGACGAAGACGACGATAGCGATCGGAATGAGTTCGCGATTGAACGGCGGACGCTTTGTAGTAGTAGATTTCAATGGACAAGCTAAAATCTCGTCAAATTACGTTGCGAGGATTCTCGAAATTTGAAACATAGCGAGGTCGATCTCTTTTTTACGTGTCGCTACTTCGGCAAGCGACGTTTCGACGATCCGGCCTTCGTGAACTCCAACGAGCACGCCATGCCGCCCCTGCGCCAGACATTCGATCGCAGCTACGCCCAGGCGCGCAGCGAGAATACGGTCGGAAGCGCTTGGAACGCCGCCACGCTGTACGTGGCCTAAGATGGTCGTGCGAATATCGAATCCGAGTAAGTCGCGATGTTGACCGAACTCTTGTGCGAGCGCGCTGGCGTTATACTTTGCACCTT
>DASZLH010000011.1:0-4191 GCA_035552495.1 Kapaibacterium sp. (SeqCode)
TACTTCACAAATATCCAGCTTCATAAGTATGCAATTGAGGAAATTCATTACCCTTCAAAAATGCTCGGCTGGTCTGGCGGTGGCGGACCGCTGGACTTTTTCTGAGAGGATGCTTCGGCTTCCTCGATCTCCTTGTCTTCATCGGCCGGCACGTTAGCGACGGCGGCGAGGCGGTCGCCTTCGTTCAAGCGGACAACACGCACGCCCTGCGTGTTGCGGCCCATCACGCGGATTTCCTTCACATGCTGACGAATGACGAGGCCGTCCTTTGTCACGCAAATAAGATCGTCATTGTCTATGACTTCTTTAATAGCCACGAGCTTGCCGGTTTTTTCCGTCGCCTTCATCGTGATGACGCCTTTTCCACCACGGCGGGTCAGGCGATAATCGCTGACTTCGCTGCGCTTGCCATATCCTTCCTCACTTACGACGAGCACGGTGGTTCCCGAGCGAGTTGGGGCGATCATGCCAATCACTTTGTCGCCTTCATCGAGCCGGACCCCACGTACTCCGGCAGCCGTGCGGCCCATATCACGCACATCTTTTTCATTGAAACGGCAAGCCATTCCTTCATGCGTGCCGATGATGATTTCCTGCTGTCCGTTGGTCAACCGAACATCTTTGAGGCTATCGCCGGTATCTAGTGTAATCGCCTGCACTCCGGCGCGTCGAATATTTCCGAATGCCGAGAGGACCGTCTTCTTGATCGTGCCATACTCAGTCACCATTGTTACAAAATGCGCTTCATCGAATTGCTTGACATTGATGAATGCTGTGATTCGCTCTTCCGGCGGTTTTTCTAGGAGGTTCGCTATCGAGCGGCCTTTTGAAGTGCGTCCAGCTTCGGGCACTTCGTGGACTTTTAGCCAGTAACAGCGGCCTCGGTCTGTGAAAAACATAATGTAGTGATGCGTAGAGGCGATGAACATGTGTTCGAGGAAATCATCCTCACGAGTGGCAGCACCGGTAATGCCCTTGCCACCACGCCCTTGACGACGATAGCCCGAGACAGGGAATCGCTTTATGAACCCACCGTGCGAAATCGTAACGACGACATCTTCCTCCGCGATCATATCTTCGATCGTGAAGTCTTTGGTATCATAGACGATCTCGGTGCGGCGCTCATCGCCGTATTTCTTCTTGACCTCAGCTAATTCATCGCCAATAATTTTCATTTGGAGTTCCGGCGACGCAATGATTGCCTTGAGGCGTTCGATCAGTTGTATAAGATCGCGGTATTCTGCTTGGATTTTATCGCGCTCAAGCCCGGTAAGGCGCTGCAGGCGCATATCGAGAATCGCCTTCGCCTGAATTTCTGATAGTGTGAACCGTGCCATGAGCCGCGTTTGCGCGGTCTCGGCATCTTTCGACTTCTTGATGACCTGAATGACCTCGTCGATATTATCGAGCGCAATAATATAGCCTTCGAGAATATGCGCACGCTTTTCAGCCTGATCGAGATCGTAGCGCGTGCGGCGAAGCACAACATCGTTACGGTGCTCCACGTAATATTTGATCATCGAGCGCAGTTCAAGCACGCGCGGCACACCTTTTACCAGCGAGAGCATGATAACGCCAAACGTCGTCTGCATCTGCGTGTGCTTGTACAAATTGTTCAGCACGACCTTCGCAATTGCATCGCGTTTCAGTTCGAATACGACCCGCAAGCCATCCTTGTCCGATTCATCGCGGATATCCGAAATGCCTTCGAGTTTTTTATCTCGGACCATTTCGGCGATCTTTATGATCATGGCAGCTTTATTGACCTGATAGGGAAGTTCGGTGACGATGATCGACTCCCTGTCGTTTTTCTGTGTTTCGATCGTAGCGCGCGCGCGCACGATTACACGACCGCGCCCGGTCGTGTACGCGTCTCGGACGCCTTCGTAGCCATAGATAATCCCCCCCGTCGGAAAATCAGGGGCGGTGATGTGCTTCATGAGGTCCACGCTCGTAATATCGTGATTCTTGATATACGCGAGGCAGGCGTTGATGACTTCGGTTAAATTGTGGGGCGGGATATTTGTTGCCATGCCAACGGCAATACCAGTTGAGCCATTGACGAGCAAATTCGGGATGCCAGCAGGCATGACAAGCGGCTGCTGCAGCGTATCATCGAAGTTTGGACCGAAATCGACGGTTTGCTTTTCGAGATCGCGCAGTATTTCCATTGCGAGCGGTGTCATACGCGCTTCTGTATATCGCATCGCGGCGGGCGAATCACCATCGACCGACCCGAAATTTCCCTGACCCTGAACCAGCGGGTAACGCATGGAAAAATCCTGCGCCATGCGGACGATCGTATCATAAACTGCCGAATCGCCATGTGGATGGTACTTACCGAGTACCTCACCGACGACGCGTGCGCTTTTCTTATAGGGACGATTTGGGCTAAGTCCCAACTCATTCATACCATAGAGCACGCGCCGATGAACGGGTTTCAGCCCATCGCGCACATCCGGCAGCGCGCGGGAGACGATGACCGACATCGAATAGTCGATATACGAATCGCGCATTTCATCTTCCAACTGCCGAGGTAAAATCTTTTCAGTAATCGTTGCCATGCAAAGCGAGTATATACGTAATTGGAGTAGTGTATAACAAGCGGAAACGGCCAATTGCCATCGCTGCTTATTACCTTTACTCTTGCTAAATAAGGAGTTTCAGCCGACTTTCAAGGGCTGTGAAGATAACGAAATTTGAAGATGTTTGAGTCCGATGAATAGTGGAATTCTTGCTGTTTTTGCACGGTCTCAAACCAATGAGTCAAGCAAAGTGGTAACGAGTTCGCCGATCTGCTCGTTACTGACGCTCGCAATAATATCATAGCACAGTGCAATTCATCGATCAAGTCTCAATCCGCATTGAAGCCGGCAAAGGCGGCGATGGCGTCATCTCGTGGCGGCGGGAGAAATATGTACCGAAAGGTGGACCCGATGGCGGCAATGGCGGTCATGGCGGCGATGTTTATTTCGAAGCCGATCCTCAGCTTTCCACGCTGCTCGATTTTCGTTATCGCAAGACCCATAAAGCCGAAGATGGCAAGAAAGGCTCGGGCAGCAATTGTACCGGCGCGAGCGGTCCGGATGCCATCGTTCGCGTGCCGGTCGGGACGATCGTAAAAGAGGTTGCGACCGGCCGAATGTTCGCCGATCTGGTTAAGCCACATGAGCGCGTTCTTCTCGCGCGTGGAGGACGTGGCGGACTGGGCAACTCCGAGTTTGCCACCGCGACCAATCAGGCACCACGCAAACAAACAAATGGCAAAGAGGGCGAGGCGTTCGATGTCGATCTCGAACTGAAACTACTTGCGGATATTGCGCTCGTCGGATTCCCGAATGCCGGAAAGTCAACGCTCATCTCGCGTATCTCCGCCGCCAGACCGAAGATCGCAGATTATCCGTTTACAACGCTCGTGCCTAATCTGGGAATCGTGCAAGCACCGGAGGAGCATCAGTCGTTTGTCGTAGCCGATATTCCCGGACTTATCGAAGGGGCAAGCGAAGGAAAAGGGCTTGGGCTCCAATTTTTGCGTCACATCGAACGGAGTGAAGCGCTACTATTCCTGCTAGATGGTGCAGCCATAGACGAAAACGCGCCCAGCCCACAGGAAGTGTATAGAACGCTTAAGCAAGAGTTAAAGCAATACAACCCCCTGCTCTTAAAAAAGCAGCGAATTATTGCGATCACAAAAGCGGATGCGTGTACAGAAGAGCAGCGGGCAAGCTATCGGAAAATGACGATCGACCGCGCAAAGCCGATGCTCATCAGCGCCGTGGCTGGCGAGAACATCGATGAACTTGTCAGCCGACTATGGAAAATAGTGAAGGAGGCAAAGTCGATATAGGGCAAGCCGGAATATTATTACACTACCGCATTATCGCAATACCAGGGCCGATAGCAGTCCTAAAACCGCTATGAGCGATGCGATTTCGATAAACATACGGACGACGGAAATTTCGGGTCTTCCAAACATAACTTCAGTCAATTGATTGTGGCGAACTCTTGCGCTATATTTTTGGATGATTGATCCTTCTAATCGGTCAATCTCGCAACGCGCAGCGAACTAAAATGGCTAAACTTTTCTCTCCTACGTTTATACTAAGGCTACAGACACGTGGCCGGACTTCAAATATACAACATTAAAGACCTAAAAGCAAGAGCTTAGGAAATAAAAATAGGATTCCATTA
>DASZLH010000012.1:0-2513 GCA_035552495.1 Kapaibacterium sp. (SeqCode)
TTTTTGAAATCGACAGTGCGGCCCTGCGAATCGGTCAATCGGCCATCATCGAGCACCTGTAAAAGAATGTTGAACACGTCCGGATGTGCTTTCTCGATCTCGTCGAGCAATACGACACTATACGGCCTTCTCCGCACTGCTTCCGTAAGCTGACCCCCTTCTTCGTATCCCACATAGCCCGGCGGCGCCCCCACGAGACGCGAGACCGCAAACTTCTCCATGTATTCCGACATGTCAATGCGGACCATCGCATGATCGTCATCGAACAGGAATTCCGCAAGCGAGCGTGCAAGCTCCGTCTTGCCGACACCCGTACTGCCCAGGAAAATAAAGCTGCCGATCGGACGGTTACGGTCCTGCAATCCTGCGCGCGATCGCCGGATCGCATTCGAAACCGCTGTGACCGCCTCCTCCTGCCCGATAATACGCTCGTGAAGCCGGTCTTCCATTTTCAGCAGTTTCTCACGCTCGCTTTCGAGCATTCGGCTGACTGGGATGCCCGTCCATTTTGCGACGACTTCGGCAATATCTTCCGGTCCCACAACTTCCTTCAGCATCTGATGATCTTTCTGAAGTTTCTCAAGCTCCGATTGCTTTTGCTGAAGGTCCCGCTCGATACCTGGTATCTTACCGTATCGCACCTCGGCAACTTTTGCCAGATCGCCCTGACGTTCCAGTTGCTCGGCCTCTATGCGTAACTGTTCGATCTCTTCCCGTTGCGACCGAATGTCTTTAATAAGCCGCTTCTCATGCTCCCAATGCGAGCGTAATTGCGTTCGCTTTTCCTGCAAGTCGGCTAACTCCCGATCGATCTCACGAAGCCGTGTCTCAGTAGGTGATGCCATAGTCTAAAAGAAAGAAAAGTCAAAATAACTTTGTGTTGGTGTTCGGAACTTGTTCATGAATGGCCGTCCTTCCCTCTAACACAATTTCTCACCTTTTGAATCAAGGACAAATAACTTTGATGTTGGTGTTGGCCCGAAATTCATGAACCGGCGATTTCCCTTAATCTCACTTTTCACTTTGAAGTCGACCACAAATAAACTTGATGTTGGTGTTGGGCGGAAATTCATGAACCCGCTATCCCCTGTTTTTAATGTCATTCTGAGCATAGCCGGACGCAGCGAAGCGGAGTACGGCGAAGCGAAGAATCTCTTGCCATTATGCACTTTTCTCTTCCCTCGGCGGATTATCTCTCTTTGGTCAGATGAACTAACTAATTTGATATAATTTGGCATTTCACAACATACAACACCAAAACGCGCATAAAAGTTCCGCAAAGTTAATTAATTCCGAAAGTTCCCATTGTAATTCTGGCTAAGTCCCTTATTTTACAATAACTTACGGTTTCCGAAAATCCAGACCATGATTCACAGGTTGCCCACGGTACTGCTGACTTCGGCTAATAGATACAAACAGTGTAGCCGTGGCCCGCTTATAGAAATGCAATGTATTTGAAATTCCAAGCACCGTAGGAGCGGCCTACGGCAGCTTCGTTACTCGCGCGCGGTAAGTGCGGCCCGAGGGAGTGCTCAGCTTAATATAATAAATCCCGCTGGCAAGTGTGTTCAGGTCTAAAACGGTGATCGCGCCCTCGATCTTGTTCGGGACTGCGAAGGTCTGGCCCATATAATCCGAAACAATAATTTCGTTTGGTGTATCTCCGAATGGCAATGATATATGCACATACCGCTCGCTCGGATTCGGATAGCTTGCAAGCGATTTTGCAGAACACCAGAAATAATTTTCGGTATGGACCGAAGCTACTCCATTCGTATATCGAGTAACATACAGCATCGTGTCGATACCGCCGCTCTCGATTTTATTCATTGCAATCCAGCCGTGGCCCGGATCGGAAAAAGCAAGGTCCGCCGCTCGGAAGCCTTTGATCGAGGTGGAATCGACCGACCACGAGTGGCCGGTATCCACCGAGTGCAAAATATATTGGGTGCGAATGGAATCCGCGCCGGTCGAAACGTTTGCGATTGCCCAGAGTTCGTTCGGGGCTACGAGCACGATTCGCTTCATGAGCTGCGGGAACGCGCTGCTTGTCGGATGCCACGTCGCGCCCCAATCATTCGTGTAGTAGATAGAATTAATGCTATCGCCGGTGAGAACGGCGGAGTATGGAGTTCCACGCAAACTCGACACTTGCTTATAATGCAAATTACGCGAGACCGTATCGGGAAAAATATTCGTCCAATTCCGGCCCCCATCGCTTGTGATGACGATAGGGTCCAGCGTCGTGGTATCGTTATAATTATAGGAGACGGCATAATACCAATGCAGGCTATCGCTCCAATCGGCGCAAAATTTATTTAATGTATTGCTTAAGTATTGGCCATAGTCCCCGCCGCTCCGGTCCTCCGTTAAAGTATTTGCTGTGTCTGTAGTAATATACGTTTCAGCATCAGATGTAAAGACGCCCCGGGTTTGCGAGAACATTCCTCCGAAAGTAATTTTATGGCCAGGACTTGATGTTTCCCATATGTGCGTGCTGTCATTAGAATGGA
>DASZLH010000013.1:0-14446 GCA_035552495.1 Kapaibacterium sp. (SeqCode)
GGTCTCCGCTCTCGGCATGAAGCACTCGCGCGATGGCACCTCGGATCGCCTCGTAATCGCCACCGTAATCGCCCGTAGTATCGACATGCTGAATGCGCGAAATCACACGCTCCGTCACCATGCGCGGGCTCGGCCCCATCGTGCCGTTATTCATATAAATCAATTCATGGACGATCGGGAATTCCTCGCGAATGTTCATCCAAAAGGCATCGTCTTCCGCAAGCGAGCGGGAAGAATATCCATTGGCGCGACTAACGTTATAATCGGTCTGAAGTACAGGAATTATCGCTGGAGATGCTGCAGTCGAAGCTATGCTCATTTTTAAGAATGCTCTACGGTCCATATAAAAAACAGAAGCCCCGTTATATTACACGGTAACACCGCTGGAAAAGAAATAGTGTAAACTCCAAAAATAAGCAGTTGAACTTTGCGCTTGGTACACTTTCTGCTTTGCTTTCTTTCCGATACTTACGCCAACTAATTTACATGAAAATGAGCCATCGTATTATTCGCTTCGCATTTTTAATTGTAGTCGTATCACTGGTGCTTGGAAATCATAGCAATGTCCGGGCACAAGGTCCGCAAGGCAAGAGCTTTGGTTTCGGAATTATACTTCCCGATCCTTTAGGAGGAACACTCAAAATATGGACAAACCCGGTGAATGCCGTCGTCTTCGATCTTGGGGAATGGGAAAACGTACTGCGCTTACAGTTCGACTACTTATGGCAATTCGACGCATTTCGCTCGCGTATCGTTAAGATGTATGCCGGCCCGGGGCTGGGTGTCACGCTCGACGAGAACACCGCAGGAGTGGGAATTCGCGGGGTATTCGGAATCGATGTCTATCCCATTGCAACTCCACTGGAGCTTTTTTTCGAACTCGGCCCGTTTCTCTTACTAACACCAGACTTTAATGGATTTTTCGATGTTGGCCTTGGGCTTCGATTTTACCCGTAGAAAGGGAATATTCTATCCTCTACAAACCATTTCGAACGGGCGAGCCTCGCAGTACATCGATATTGAACGCACGCTTTAACATCCATTCGAGACGGTTCCAGAAGTCAATTCTATCGAGCACGGGATTGACATAATCGGTGAGGATGCAGTAACTGCCAATAAATGGCGGACGGTGATGGATGCCGTGCCGCCGCCGCGATTGAAAAATGCCCGTCCGCTGAATGGCCCGAACGATCGGGCCATTTTCTTTATCCGTCCGGTGCGCCCAGCAGTGAACTTGATTTGCCTGCGTTGCAATTAGTATCGTTGCAAGATAGATAAACGGATGGAAATCGAATGCAAGCCACGGAATTACGATAATCGCTGCGGCGAATATCCAGGAAATATACGTAAGCTTGAAATACCCGGCCGGCGCCATATCGCGCGGATCTTTATGATGGATCAGGTTCGGCTCGACGATATACTTGCCGATAATCTTCCAATTCGGATTACCATACGCGTCCTCCCACCAGTGTACAAGCCCGGTGATGAGATCGGCCAGCGCAATGCTGACGAGGAATTCGATACAATAAACGATCACAACGAATGACTAACGCACGGTGAGCCAGAAGGAAGGGAATTCGAGGCAAAAAAAATCCCGAGTGATGAGAAAGTGACCGAGAACTATCGCTTATCGCTATTCTTTTACCTCAGGGACTAACAGGTCCTACAAGACCTATTAGTCCCTATTTAGGAATAGTTTACAAATGTATCGCCTCTCCTTCGGCGACGCTGGCGGCTTCCATGATAGCTTCCGAGAAGGTCGGATGCGGATGGATCGTCTTTACGATTGACATGCCGGTCGCGCCATGGGCGCGCGCGACGACGAGTTCTTCCAGCATTTCGGTCGCTTCATTGCCGATCAGGTGCGCGCCTAAAATCTCATCATACTTTGCGCCGATCACAAGCTTTACAAATCCATCGGTCTCACCGGCAGCGCGCGCTTTGCCGAGTGCAGTGAACGGGAATTTTCCGATCTTGTACTCGATGCCAGCTTCCTTTGCGGCGCGCTCGGTCATCCCGACGCTCGCGACCTGCGGCTGGCAATAGGTGCATCCCGGAATGTTATCGTAGTCGATAGGCAGCGGATGATGTCCGGCAATAAACTCTGCTGCGAGAATACCTTCGTGCGTCGCAACATGCGCGAGCCACGGCGGGCCGGCGACATCGCCTACCGCATAAATTCCTTCGACATTCGATCGCATATTTTCATCGACATCGATGAAGCCTTTTGTCATTTTAATGCCGAGTTTTTCGAGTCCAATATTTTCCGTGTTACCCTGCACGCCGATTGCGACGAGGACACATTCGGCATCGAGCGTCTGTTTTGGGCCTCCATCCAGCGGTTCGATTTCCACTTTCGTGCGACCACCTTCGACCTTCACGCCATTGACTTTATGCTTGGTGAAGATCTGATAACCCTGCTTTTTATAAATCTTTTCGATCTCGACCGAGACTTCCGTATCCTCGATTGGCAACAGGTTCGGCATCATTTCGACGACGGTAATCTTGGTGCCGAATGTCTTGTAAAAATAGGCGAACTCCATCCCGATGGCCCCCGCGCCAATGATCGTCATGGATTCCGGTAGATGGTCCATAATCATGGCTTCGGTGGAGGAGAGCACTTGCTTGCCGTCCGGTTTCAGATTCGGAAACTGCCGCGCACGCGCGCCCATTGCAAGGACGATACTCTTCGCGGTGATCGTTCGTTTCGCGCCATCGGTGCCAGTTACTTCAATCGAATTTTTCCCAGTCAGAACACCGAAGCCTTTGACGTTCTCGATTTTATTCTTTCGAAATAAATATTCGACGCCTTTAACGACGCGGTCCGACACATCGCGCGAGCGTTTGATGACCGCACCAAAATCGACACGAAGATTATCGTAGGCGATGCCCCACTCCTGCGGCGCGATTTGCATGGTGTGATAAATCTCAGCATTCTTGAGCAACGCCTTCGTCGGGATACAGCCCCAATTGAGGCAAATGCCGCCGAGCCTATCGCGCTCGATACACGCGGTCTTCAGCCCGAGTTGCGCCGAACGAATTGCAGCCGGATAGCCGCCGGGCCCTCCACCGAGGACCACCACATCGTAATCGTAAGAAGCCATACTTTTTCGCGTCTATGAATAATCTAAAACATTTCAAAAAGAACTTCGCATCTAAAATCGTACTGTTTTGAGACAATTGTCCCAATTTTGTACAAATTTACGACATCGTAGCTTTTTTCAGGTAAAGCAGTGATATTTTGTGGGTTTATACGGAGAAAATTCTCGAAAGTTTAGAACTACTTTCCTGCAAAAAAGCTTAGTACGATTCAGTTATGCGAGTAATCCGGCTATTGGTTGTGTCGGCGATTTTTCTTCTGCTGAGTGCGGGACATAGTTTCGCATGGAGTACCGGAGCCGCGAGCAATATTCTCTCCACAAAAGTCCTCTTCCACGGCATCCTGCACGGCGAGAACGCGAGTGTCCGCGATGGCAATCATACATTCCACATTCGTATTTTTGGATTGGACAGCGCTCTCATCCACGATGAAACGCTCGAAGCGGAAATACGTGGCGGGACCTACGATCTTTTGCTCGGCAGCTCGTCGCCCCTGATGGCGAATCTCAAAAACGATTGCGACATTCACGTTACGATCGATAGCGGCATCGAAACCAAAGTCCGCAGCAAACTTTCGACCTATATCCTCATTGAGGATAATGCGTTGGGCAGCACCTTCGAGGACGAAGCAGCGCGCGTTTATATTCCGCTCGATAACGAACAAATCTCGGCACAGCTTGCCGAAAATATAGCGCGTGCGCGCGGATTACTGATCAGTCCGTTGTATGCGCGATCGTCATCCGCATTTTTGCCGTATGTCAGTCCGATTTCCGGATTGACTCTGGAGATGTCAATCGCCCCACCCTCGGCCAGCATGCCGCTCGATCCGTATGAAATTGGAAAGTATGGACGCATTGGTATCGAGTATAATCATGCCTTCCTATTCGATGGCTCCGATCTTGGAATGGCAGCACAGGCGCTGCATGTCGCGCACCATCTGTTGCTCTACTCCGCAGGACTAACGAGCGACATCAACAACGATGGAATGTTCCTGCTGACCGGCGGCCTCGCTCATTATCAGACCGGCAACAGCCGCGACGAGCCTTTCGTGGACGCTCCCTTTATGCGACTCAAGTTTCAAACTTCGCAGGACGACATATTCGGATATTCCGAACTCGAAACGACAATGAACTACCGGTCCTATATTTCCGGCACCATCGGCTTTGGAATGCGGGTCACACGCGGAGTTCGGATCATCGGCGGATTCCAGCACACCGAATTCGTTATGCCGACTGAACAGCTCGTCCGTCAGGTCAATGGAGTCGAAGGAATTATCCGCTGGGGAATTTGAGTAATGAAGAGTTAAGATTCTTCATTCTTCATTCTTCATTCTTCATTCTTCATTCTTACTTAACTCCGTTGGTATCGGCCCATAAGCTCGCCCTCGCCGAGGATATGGCCTTCAATTGCCGACATTAGTTTATCGCGCGTCGTATTGCCCGGTAGATCGAGATTCGTATCGAGCGCATAGAGCCGAAAATAGTAACGGTGAGCATTGCCGGCTGGCGGACACGGGCCGCTGTAACCAATTTTATTGCCGCCATTCGTCCCCTGCCGCGCGCCGTTGGGCAGCGAGTCTTGCTGCGGGATATTCTCCGCTAACCCTTTTTCACTAGCCGGAATATTCCAGATCACCCAATGGATGAACGTACCGCTCGGTGCGTCCGGGTCTTCCAGGACGAGTGCGAAGCTCTTCGTACCGTTCGGCACATCGCTCCAGGAAATCGCCGGTGAGATATTATCGCCCTGGCAACTGAACCGCCTCGGAATATTCGACTCGTTCTGAAACGCAGTGGATGTGACCGAGATCGTCTGGCTCATGACCGCCGTTTCGCCGTTGTGGTTAGTATCGTAAGTGGATGTGCCTTGCTGTGCCTTCATTTTGCAGCCTCCGAAAATTGTGATTATCAGTATGAGTATGTAGCTCTGCATTCGCATGGAAGACTTATTAAATGCAAAAATGATGCTGTTAAGCACTGGCTAAATTACACGATTTTCCTTAGCTTTCATATTGACGCGAGTTTGTGTTGGGGCGGAGAATGTTCATGAATATTGCTTACCCTCGCTTGAATTGCCAGCAATTCATAAAAGATTCATCAAGTAGAGTATATATTATTTTGATATTCAAGGTTCAACTCTTTTTAGTGGATTGCCCACTAATTAGGAACACCCGGCTTCTATGACGTAATTATGGCAACGAACACTACAACACCAAAAAGCGTATTTTAGTTCCATTAAAATGCGCTTTTTTGTAAATTTTTCTGGCGACGCGAGCTAAGTCTAATGATTTCAAGTACTTACGGCCAGCATCAGCTCACGCCGAACACACGATTGATACGATACTTATTTCCTGATTACAAACTGCCTTACGAATGCTTCGCCAGAGTGGGGGCGAACCCAAAGGAAATATGTTCCGCTCGATAGCGAATGAAGGTCGAGCGTATAGGCCGAGCTTAAGGGTGCATCGTTTTGCAGCAATACGGCGCGTCCGGCAGCATCGACAACTTCGAGATCGGCACGATCGACTTCCGAAGGAGCCGATATAGCCACGTGATCGCGTGCTGGGTTGGGAGCAATACTCCACGCGCTGTTATTATCGGATGGACCCGTTGCAACGGCAGCGGACGCAACCGTTACCACATAGCTCGTTGTATTCCAAAGATCGCCATTGTCTGCCTGACTATTATAGTTTACAGCATTACCGGCTGCATAAATATGATAGGTGCCGGCAGTGGTTGGGGCCGTATATTTGAACGTCCAAACGGTGGAGTCTCCGTTACCAAAACTGCGCGGTGTATAATGCGCGAGTTCGTTGTGGCTCGCATAGTATTGCAAACCGGAATTAGCACCATTAACTGCCAATTTTGCACTGCCATCGGTTGAAATATCGCACCCGGCAGCTTTCTGAATTCCATTCGCATTTTTAACCATGATGGAAAAGACATAGGTCTGGCCGGCAATAATTTCCGAGGAATCGGTCGCAATCGTTACAATCGTAGAAGCGGTTCTCGATGACGAATGGCAACCACCTCCTCCGCATCCAGTTTTCGAGACGCCGAATTCGCCAGTAGTATGACTTACCGCTCGATGCACAGCATAGCCGCCAATCAACAGAAAAATAATGGTAACAAAAAATCCTTTTCGAACGAGAACGCGAGGAATGAGTTGCATCATCTAAATTAAAAGGCGATTCATGATCTTTGGTTTCGGGCGCCACTTCAATGGGTCGACTTTTTTAACCCCAGTGCGGGTCTCTTGTCACATAATTATATAAGACACCCAATGCGCGGAGCTATTACAAATAAATTCGGATTTTTTTTCATGAGTCGCCTCATCCCCCCAACCCCCTTCTCCCAGCTGAGAGAAGGGGGAGCAAAGCCCCCCGCGGTGTCATTGCGAGAAGAACTTCGGAGCGATAGCGGAGAAGTTCGACGAAGCAATCTCGTACCGGTAAAGGATTGCTTTGCTTCGTGCCTCGCAACCAGATCGAACTCCCTCCGGTCGTTCGATCTTCCTCGCAATGACTTAAGGACACTTTGAGTAAGCCTGGATTCCCGCGTCCGCGGGAATGACACTTTTCAAATGATGAGAATAAACTCAAATTGACCACTGCCAACTGGTCATTTCCTCGAACGCAGGAATTCAGACTTATTCAGAGTTTCTTTAATCTTAAGTAACTCTGCCTTGTTACTCCGACATAGAGCACAGTCATAAAACATTATGAGCGGTTTAGAACATTTAATCGAAAACAATCAGGCGTGGGTCGCGGGGATCACTTCAAAGACACCCGACTTTTTTTCGAAGCTGGCGGAGCAGCAGAACCCGAAATATCTCTGGATCGGCTGCGCCGATAGCCGCGTCCCCGCAAATGAAATCGTCGGGCTGTTACCCGGCGAGCTGTTCGTCCATCGAAACGTCGCGAACCTGGTGGTGCATACCGATCTTAATTGTCTCTCGGTGTTGCAGTACGCCGTCGATGTGCTGAAGGTCGAGCATGTGATCGTCTGCGGGCACTATGGTTGCGGCGGCATTGCAGCGGCGTACGATGGGCTTCGGCTGGGCCTTATCGATAATTGGCTGCGTCACGTGCAGGACATCGGCGCCGCGCACTCCGAAATCATCGATGCACGCATCGCCAACGATGCTACCGCCAACGATGATGCCGCCCGATCGTTGCTCTGCGAACTGAACGTTATCGATCAGGTAAAAAACGTTTGCCATACTACGATCGTGCAGGATGCGTGGGATCGAGGGCAGGCTCTTACCATTCACGGATGGATTTACGATTTGCACGATGGTTTATTGCGCGATCTGGGTATGAGCGCGGATAACAATGACGAGCTGGAACTGCACTATGTTAAAGTGATCGAAGGCTACTCGTCTGAACCGTGATCACGGTTCAAATCTATTGCGCACAATTATTGCTGCAACCATCACTTTTTCGATACACCGACCATGGCTGAATGTACGCATCTCGATCAGATCCACGATGTCACGCCTCGCTCGCGCGGATGTGAGGACTGCCTGAAAATGGGCGACACGTGGGTCCATCTCCGCCTTTGCATGACGTGCGGATACGTCGGCTGTTGCGATAATTCCAAAAACAAGCATGCGACGAAACACTTCCATGCTGTCAAGCACCCGATCATACGGTCCCTGGAACCGGGCGAGGACTGGGGATGGTGCTATATCGATGAGGTCGAGCTTGAGTTCGCTTGAACCATCTATGGCGATGCGAGCGTCGTGGTCGATGCCGGCATTGGGAGCGATACCAGCATCGTCCGCGATGCGCTGGCCGAAGCTGATATATTCCGAGTGGGAGCCCACGCGCGATACCGTTCACCTGTGGACGCAGATCGTCGGAAAGACGCGGCTCATGCTCGAACCGCTCCAGAACCACTGGTGGAATGTTACATTTTATGTAACGCCGCTCGGGCTTAGCACGTCGCCGATGTTATGCAACGGGCGGACGTTCGAGATCGAGTTCGATTTCCTCTCTCATGCACTCCGCATTCGAATGAATGACGGGCAAGTCCGGGTGGTACCGCTGTATGCGCGTTCGGTCGCAGATTTTTATGGAGAGTATATGTCCGCGCTTCAGTCGCTCGGCATCGATATTTCTATCAATCGTACACCACAGGAATTCGATGACCGAACTCCGTTCGATGAGGACGAGCACCACGCATCCTACGACAAGGACTACGTTGAAAACTTTCGCAAAATTCTGATTCAGTCCGATCGAATTTTAAAACAATTTCGAGCGGAGTTCATTGGTAAGTCCAGTCCCGTTCATTTCTTTTGGGGATCGTTCGATCTTGCCGTGACTCGGTTTTCCGGCCAGCGAGCACCCGATGTGCAGAACAGAAACAAGATCGACCGCGAAGCCTACTCGCATGAAGTCAGTAGTTTCGGCTTCTGGCCCGGCGATAGGCGGTATCCCGAAGCAGCCTTCTATGCCTATGCCGCGCCTGCTCCGGCAGGATTCGCCGATATGACGGTCCAGCCACAGGCAGCTCGGTGGAATCCGCAATTCGGTGAATTTATTCTGAATTACAACGATGTCCGGGCTTCAAAATCGCCGGAATCGGACGTTCTTGCATTCTGCCAAAGTACCTACGAAGCTGCCGCGAGACTTGGGAAATGGGATCGCGCCTTGCTCGAACGACAGATTGATATATAAGGGCTACTAAGATTTCTTACGCTCCCGGCACAAAGATGGTTGAGCTTTTAGTCCATGGAGCGAAAGGCGAGCGAACTGAAGGGAATCGAGCGCGTCACCGAGGACCAATGGACGTTCTACGACGAAGTGCTTGCCGCAGCAAAGGCTACCGGCGAAAAGTTTGCGCTTGGAGGCGCATTTGCCGCGGCCGCATACACCGGCATGTTCCGCAATACGAAGGACATCGATCTGTATGTTCCGCCCGAATCCAAAGATGTATTTATCCATGCCGTAACGAACATCGGCGCTACCGATTATTACGAAACGCTGGCCTACGATCGCGGCTGGATTTACCGCTCGACGCGCGATGGCTATATCGCCGATCTGATTTGGGCGATGGCCAATTACGTCCAGCCGCTCTATGATAATTACTTCGATGGCAAAACCACGCTGTTGCTACGAGGCGAGTGCGTCCCTGTGCTGCCGGCCGAAGAACTGATGCTGAATAAACTCTACATCATGCAGCGCAGCCGCTGCGATTGGTTCGATGTTTTCAATATTCTTTATTGCACGAACGGCACGCTCGATTGGGACCGGCTGATTTCCAGAATGGGGTCCGACAGCATTCTGCTCGCTTCCGCGCTTAACGTATTTGCTTGGCTGTGTCCCGGAAGAGTCCGGCTATTTCCAGAGGATATTTGGGAGAAACTCCGAATCGAAAAACCCACCTCGGATGGCCCCCAAGTCGTTGAAACGCGCGTAAATTATCTCGATTCGCGTCCGTGGTTTATTCCAACCCTTCGCGCCGGCGAGCGGCCCTTTGCCGAAGGGGATTAGTCTGGAGACTCCTTTCCTGAGCGTCTTTTTTGTTGTTGGAACCCGATCCTTTCCCTGACCTGTTGCGCTGACATGGACCTGAGCACAGAACATATTGTATCCGATCCAGAGATTTGCTTTGGAAAACCACGAATTGCGGGGACCCGATTCGCCGTGAAGTTCGTGGTCGCTCATCATCATTTCCAGCGAATGTCCTTAGAAGAAATTGCGCTGGACTGGAATGTTCCCCTTGCAGCCGTCTATGCTGCAATGGCCTATTATTACGATCATAAAGCCGAAATAGACCAGTCCTTTAAGGACGATGAAGATGTTGTACGACAGCTTAAAACAGAACGTGGATCCATTCTCGACCATCTCCGGGAGCGTTTCCACTAATTACGGGTGCCAGAACTAAAATTTCATTTGGATGAAAGTGTCACCTCGAAGGTCGCCTTCGCGCTGCGCATTCAAGGGTTCGATATCACTACAACACCAGAAGCAGGACTCCGAAGTACTTCAGACAGCACTCAATTCGAATTTGCCCAACTGGAAAATCGAATCCTAATTACCAAAGATTCGGATTTCCTTCGAATTGCGTCTGCAGATTGGGACCATGCCGGAGTTTTATATTGTAAACAGGATGCGGGAATTGGAGAGATCATTCTCGGTTGTATTGCATTGGACGGAACGATCGGACCAGATGAAATGCGTGGTCGAATCGAATATCTTTAATCGTTTCCGATCGACAAATTTCAAATCGAGTTTATGTTAATTCATGGATGAATTTTGCGTAAGACTCGGATTGAACACGATCTTAATGCAGCGTGTTGGGCATGTAATGTTAGACATAGAGGACCAACTCAAACCGCTCACTGTTTCCGAGAAACGCAGACCGGACGTTCTGCGTGTGAACGAGATATTCTACTCGATTCAGGGTGAGTCCTCGCGCGCGGGAGAATCGTGTGTGTTTGTTCGTATGACGGGTTGTGGGCTTCGCTGCAATTACTGCGATACCGAATATGCATTTTATGAAGGGGAAGATAAGTCGATCGAGGAGATTGTCGAACAGGCGAAGAGTTACGGCTGCAAGCTGGTCGAACTAACAGGCGGCGAGCCGCTCGAACAGGAAGGCGTTTATACGCTGATCGATATATTGCTCGATCGCGGATTCGATCTGATGATCGAAACGGGTGGACATGTCGATATTTCGCGCGTCGATGCGCGCGTCAAACGTATCGTCGATCTTAAGACACCAAGCTCCGGCATGGTGAAGCGTAATCTTTATTCGAATATGTCGCAGTTGACCAAGCTCGATGAAGTGAAATTCGTGATCGGCTCCCGCGAGGATTACGAATGGGCGAAAGCGCAGATCGAGCACTATACCATCGCGGACCGGGCTGGGACCATATTGTTCTCGCCCGTTCAAGGCGAACAGGCAGAATCGGAACACGCCTTTCCTGCGAAGCTTGCAGAATGGGTCCTGGAAGACCATCTGCCCGTTCGTTTTCAGGTGCAATTACACAAGATCATTTGGCCGGGAATATTGAAGGGAGTCTGAACCGGGATTTATGGGATGCATGGGATTTTTGGGAGCGGTACGCCAGATCAAATAATAATTTATGACCGACACTAAACCAGAACTTGTCGTTTTTCCGAATCCGTATCCGAACCGGGATTATATGGTTACTCATGTGAATCCGGAATTCACTTCAGTGTGTCCGGTCACGGGCCTGCCCGATTTTGGTGAGATCACCGTCTCGTTCGTGCCGGATAAATTATGCGTCGAGTTAAAAGCACTCAAATATTATTTCATCAGCTTTAGGCAGCGTGGTATTTTTTACGAAGCCGTAATTAATGAAATGCTCGAAGACCTCGTGACGGCCATGAATCCACGATCGATGGAAATAACCGGCAAGTTTTCGACGCGCGGCGGCTTGCATTCCATTGTCGTAGCCAAATACACACAGGGCACCGATGCGCTGCCGCATTCGGAGCGAATCGTCAGTACCGGACTCGATAAACCAATTCAATAGTGCTCACTCGTATCGCAAAAGATTTCCGTTGGGAGATGGCGCATCGGCTGCCATTTCACGATGGCGGCTGCCGCAACGTTCACGGCCATTCGTACCAGATGTGGGTCGAGCTGGCCGGCGAGCCGGACGCGAACGGAATGGTCCTCGATTATTTTGTCCTGAAAGAGCTCGTCGATCCGATGATCGCGGAAGTCGATCACGCATTCCTCTGCGACCGGTCGGATACTCTCATCTGTGAATTTCTTAACCAATCGGGACTAAAAGCAGCGTATGTCGATTTTCCGACCACTGCCGAAAACATTGCCCGTTGGTTCTACGAGCGCCTTGCCACGACTTTCGCACCCATGAAACATTTGCGCGAGCTCCGTGTACGTATCCAGGAGACCGAGCGGACGTACGCGGAGGTGTGGGACATGCTTTAGCTTGTCCCAAAAAGAATGACGCAAGCTAAAGCATGCGCCACATCACTATGAAATCAATCGTTTTACTCTCGGGCGGAATGGATTCGACGCTTACCGCAACGATCGCGAAGCGTGACTCGGATCGCGTTGCTGCGTTGCATTTGAACTACCGTCACCGGACGGAACGGAAAGAACTTCAGGCGTTTCATGATGTTTCGGATGCGCTTGGGATTACCGAGAGGCTTGTTGTCGATATCGAATTTCTTCGGCAAATCGGCGGATCGAGCCTGACAGATCGTTCGATGGAAGTTACAAATGCGGATCTTACATCCACAGAAATTCCCAGTTCGTACGTTCCGTTTCGGAACGGAAATTTTCTGGCGATCGCGGCAAGCTGGGCGGAAGCGATCGGAGCAGAATCAATTTATATCGGCGCCGTCGAGGAAGATTCATCCGGCTATCCCGATTGCCGCCGCATTTTTTTCGATGCATTCGAACGCGCGATCGATCTTGGCACGAAACCCGAGACGCATATTCGCATTGTTACGCCGGTCATTCATTTGCGCAAGCGCGAGATCGTGGAAGAATCGCTGAAGCTTGGCGCGCCGCTCGCGGCAACGTGGTCATGCTATCAATCGGAGGATATTGCGTGCGGCCTCTGCGATAGCTGCGCCCTCCGGCTGCGCGGTTTTGCGGAAGCCGGCGCGGAAGATCCGCTCCCTTATAAAATTCGGCCACAGTACGCGTGATACCCTATCTCAATTTTAAATATGTCGTATGGGTCCTTTGCGTCCTATGCATAGCCACGCAATTGCGCGCCCAAGGGACTACGCCGCCCACGGATACTTCGAAGGCTGCCCCTAAACCCAAGCAAGTGCGACCCGGATTCGATTTGCCCGACTCACTCTATATTTCACGCGATACCACGCGCGGCGATATCGATACCATCGTTCGATATACCGCAAAGGACTCCACGGTCTTCGATATTGCGCGCAAACGTATGACGCTCGTGAACACCGCGACGGTCCAATTCGAGAACCGCGATATGAAGGCATACACGATCGTCATGGACTTCGAACAAAACACGCTGACGGCGTATAGTTACGATGTCGATTCGGTGATCAGCGCCTCGCTTGCACTGCGTCGAAGAATTATTCGCGATACGAACCGAGTGAAATCGCGCGGCGCGCCGATCCTGCAAGAGGGCGCAACCACATACGTTGGGGAAGTCATCGTCTATAATTTTAAAACGCGGCGAGGCACGGTGCAGCTGGGCACGACCGAAATGGAAGGAGGTTTTTATTATGGCGAGAAGATCAAGCAGGTAGCGCCCCAAACGCTTTTTGTCGAGAACGGCCGCTATACGACCTGCGACGAGCCGGTGCCACACTATTATTTCGAATCGCCGAAGATGAAAGTCATTATGGGCGATCTGGTATTTGCGGAGCCAGTCTATCTGTATGTTGCCGACGTGCCGATCTTTGCGCTGCCGTTCGGAGTATTTCCGAACCATAGCGGCGGGCGGCATAGCGGCATTATTGCGCCGAATTATCAAACGACCGGCGATCGCGGCTATGGCCTGACACATCTTGGGTACTACGTCGTCTTCAACGATTATTTCGATGCCGCAGCGCAAGCCGATATTTTCACCAAAGGCGGATGGAATGCGGATTTCAAGACCGAGTGGATGAAGCGGTATTTACTCAGCGGACCTGCCACTCTTCATCTTGGATATGGATACACGCGTTTCAACAGCGTCGATCCCTACACACCGAATTGGCTTGTCGAAGGGACATTGCCCAGCTTGATTCTTGGCTATGAAACACAGCTCAATGCCAATCTCAGCTTCCAGAGCAATGGATATTTTCAGAACAACGCGCTAAATTTGCAGCAACTTCTCACGCAGCAAATTACATCCAACGCAAGTTTTACGACCGGCTGGTCGGATTTGGGTCTCAATCTCGGCGTTGGGTATAGCCGGTTCCAACAACTGAGCGATGGAACGTACACGGAGACGAGTCCATCCCTCACGTTTAGTAAGAGTACATTTTTTCCATTTGCTTCGTCCAATGGCGAGCCAGTCGATCCGACGCTGGCATCGCTCGCGATCGGGTATAATCTCTCGGCCTCTCGCAATGTTGCGAAGAACCTGAGCATCGTCAACGGCGATTCGAGCTTTTACAATACGGAGCAATATGGTGTGCTCCATTCCCCGACGATCAGCATTTCTCCGAAGCTCGGACATTTTGCAATCACGCCGAGCTTCTCCTATCAGGAAGCGTGGGTCTTCAAACAGCACCGCCGCAATTATTCTGCAACGCTCGTCCCCGATTCAGCTAATCACACGGTCGATACCATCGTGAATTACACGGAAACTTCGACCGACGGCTTCCACCGCATTTATAATTACAATATGGGAGTTGGAATCTCGACGACGC
>DASZLH010000014.1:0-12759 GCA_035552495.1 Kapaibacterium sp. (SeqCode)
CTGCTTCCATTCTCGACCGTAACGAGCGAGAAAGGGAAAGCGAAAAGTGTCAATGCGACTTGCGAAAGTAGTTATAGCACGGGAGGCTCCTTTGAACCATCTCAAATGAGCGTGAAGTTGGTCTCCGCGAACGATTACGGCGTGCTATTTACCGCGTATGTCGAGCCATCGTATTTTCGGGTGTCCTTTGGCAACCCGATGGACTATAATATGCCGGACGAATTGGCCGATGCCATGAAGAAGCAATTGAAGTAACCTGGAGTTTTTAACGCTTCCATGCAACTGGCCCATGGGAGATCGGCGTTCTCTCACTCCTATGGCCGAACCATTATCGAAATCCTATTCACCGGCTGCCTCCGAGAAGGCATGGTACGACTGCTGGGAGAAAAATCATCTCTTCGACGCTAACCGTGCGGAGCTAAACCCACAGGACCCGACGGGCCGCCGCGCTGTCGATAAACCGCCGTTTACTATCGTCATACCTCCGCCGAATGTCACGGGCATTCTGCACATGGGCCATGCGCTGAATAATACAATTCAGGATGTCTATATTCGCTATCATCGAATGCTTGGGCACGAGGCGCTCTGGATGCCCGGCACCGACCACGCCGGTATTGCCACGCAGACGAAAGTCGAGCGTGAAATGCGCGAAGAAGGACTGACCCGCCACGATCTCGGACGCGAAAAGTTTGTCGAGCGCGTATGGGAGTGGAAAAAAAAATATGGCGACATTATTCTTGAGCAATTGCGCGCGCTTGGCTGCTCCCCCGATTGGCGGCGCACGCGCTTCACGATGGACGAAGCCTATTATGACGCTGTCATCGAATGCTTTGTGCGGTTGTATGAGAAGGGATTGATCTATCGCGGCAAGCGGATCATTAATTGGTCGCCGCTTGCGCAGTCCGCGCTATCGGACGAAGAAGTGATTCATAAAGTCACGGAAGGCAAGCTCTATTATTTCAAATATCCGCTGATCGGGACGCGAGGCAATGAACCGGAATATCTTACGATTGCCACAACACGTCCGGAAACAATGCTCGGAGACGTGGCCGTAGCGGTGAATCCCGATGACGCGCGATATAAACATCTCGTTGGCCGCGCACTCATGCTGCCGCTTATGGACCGCGAGATTCCGATTATCGCCGATCATTATGTGGATAAAGAATTCGGAACGGGGTGCGTAAAAATCACTCCCGCGCACGATCCAAACGATTTCGAGATCGGCTTGCGTCATAATTTACCGCAGATCAATGTGATGGATACGCGCGGCGTCATCAATGAAAATGGCGGACGCTTTGCCGGACTCGAACGATTCGATGCTCGCAAACGCGTTGTCGAAGAACTGCAATTGCTCGGCCTCGTCGAGAAGATCGAGAACTACACGCATTCGGTCGGCTATTCCGAACGCGGCGGCGAGATGATCGAGCCGCTCCTTTCCGATCAATGGTTCGTGAGCATGAAACCGCTCGCGAAACCGGCGTTACAAGTGGTCGAGGAGGGCCTCATCCAATTTCATCCGGAGAAATGGGTCAATACCTATCGGCACTGGATGACGAATATTCGCGATTGGTGTATCTCGCGGCAACTCTGGTGGGGCCACCGGATTCCCGCATGGTACGCCGAGACCGGCGAAATATTCGTGGGCCGAAATGAAGAGGAGGCAAAAGAGAAAGCGCGTCATGCCGGATACAACGGCCCGCTCGTGCAGGACCCCGACGTGCTCGATACTTGGTTCTCGTCGTGGCTCTGGCCATTCGCAACGTTCGGCTGGCCCGAAGCGACACCCGATTTGCTCGAGTTCTACCCCACGTCCCTGCTTTCGACGGGCGCCGATATTATTTTCTTTTGGGTCGCGCGCATGATTATGGCTGGCATTGAATTCATGCCTACTATCCCGATGAAGAATGGATCTTCGCGCACCGAACTTCGCGACCTGATCCCATTCCGCGATGTCTATTTTCATAATATTCTTCGCGATCGCGAAGGAAGAAAAATGTCGAAGTCGCTCGGCAACTCGCCCGATCCGCTCGACCTGATCGCACAGTACGGTACCGATGCCGTCCGTTTCACACTGCTTTATCTCGCACCGCTGGGTCAGGACGTTCGCTTTGGCGAGGAGTCGTGCGAGATCGGCCGAAACTTCGCGAATAAACTTTGGAATGCCGCGCGCTTCGTGATGATGAAGCGTGATGAATATAAATCGACGCATCCCAAAACTGAATTCGAGAACGAAGATACCGAGCTTATTCGCAGCGCGGAAAAACGTCCTTCAGGTATGGGGTATCGGGTGACCGGTGTTGCGTATGAAGCGAGTGCCACACTTGCGGATAAGTGGATCCTTTCGCGTGCAAACCGCGCGGCGCGCGATGTGCGCGAAGCATTCGACCGCTTCGATATTAACGCTGTCACCAAAGTTCTCTACGATTTTATTTGGGGAGATTTTTGCGATTGGTATCTCGAAATTGTAAAGTTGCAGCCGGAATCGGTGCCGCTTGCCGTCGAAATTTTGGAGGGCATCCTGCGGATGCTCCACCCAATCTCGCCCTTTATTACGGAAGAACTCTGGCACGCGCTCACCGGCGAGCCGCTCGATGTCCTGCTTGGCCGCGACGATTATATCACGCCGGACGCCGGAAAGATCGACGATGATGTGGAGATTGCTTTTGGATTGGTGCAGGATGCCATCGAAGCTATTCGAGTTGCTCGTTCAAACCTTCAACTGCCTCCCTCGAAACTTTCCGATGTGATTTTACAGGCGAGGTCCGAAGACGTGCGCGATATTTTTGAAACGGCGCGTCCAATTATCGAACGCCTGGGCCGTGCTGCTTCGCTAAAGATCGAATCCGAATCGAACGAATATTCTTCCCTGGAATATGCCGGTGAGATGAGGCCGCATCTTCGGGCCTATATCAAGCTGGAACAGCGATCGGACGAGGAGCGAATCAAAGAACGCGATCGGTTGGCGAAAGAGCTTGCGCGAATTCGGCTGCAAATAGAACAAGTCTCTTCCAAGCTCGAAAACGAAAGTTTCGTTTCGCGTGCGCCCGTGCAGGTGATCGAGAAGGAACGCGAAAAGCTGGTTAGCTACGGCTCGCAGATCGAAAAGCTCGAAGCAAGCATTGACGAACTACGGTAGTTCTGTTTTTACTGTAAGATTGTGTTCCTATCGGAGCAAAAGAGTTTATCTATTCACAATAAACCACACAACCGCCGTTCCCTTCTCCGTCTTCACAACGCAAAAATAATTGCCATTCGGCAAGGAGTGGACATTAACATCCGCTTGCGGCGACGAGAGCAGCGTTCGTCCGACCATATTAACAATTTCCACTGATTGCATCGGATCGGAAGAAACAACATGCAACTCCGTGGAAGCAATGGTTGGATAGATCGATAATGCCGGCATTGACATTTGCGCCGCAACACCACTCACTACGCCCGCTCCGTAAACCGGAATTTTGATGATGGGCTGGCTGGTGTCATTCGAAGTGAAGACCAATGTGTCGGAGTATTGGATCGCCTCCGCCGGAGTAAATGCAACCAAAATGCTGTCAGGAACTTCGTTGATATTTTTGGGACCGGAGCCTTTTACGAATGTAAAGGCGAGGCTATGATTGAATTGATGAACGTTGACAATGGCCGTCGAGGTAGGATGAAGATTTGAAATTACGACTAGTAAAGTGTCAGTCGTGCCGACGGCAACATTTCCAAAATCCAAATGATCGGTCGAGACAAAAATATTGCTCTCGTTAATATTCCTGCCGACCGCATAAAAAGCAATGGTAGTATATGGGGTTCCATCGGAGCTTGCAATCGTAACCGTATCACGATAAAGGCCGCCTCCATTGTCCGTTGGCGCGAAGGTAGCGGTCACCGTATCGGTTTCCATCGGCGCGATGCTGAACGTACTCTGATCGATAGAAAATGGCGCAGTGACATTTTGGAACGTACCCGTCACCACATCGCTCGAAATATTCGTGATAATAAATGTTGCCGGGGTACTCGTGCCTGGATAGGGTTCACCCGGCCAGTTGAGTGTCGTTGGGGATACCCTAATCGGTTGCGCGAGCGCATTATTCAGCCCAACAATCATCGACGATGCAGCAAGCGCAATACTAAACGCAGAAATTATAATACTGTTTTTCATTGCACGAATAAATCTTAAAGAGCGTAACGCATAATGCGTAACGCGGAGATTCTTGCTCGTAACGCGCTACGCATAGCTTGTTACACAATACTCTTTTCAGGAAGTTAATGACGAACGATAATCTTAAGTACCTGCGAAGTCCCATTTAACGGTATACTCGAACCACCAGTTTCGAGTCGAATAAAATACGATCCGGATGCTAACCCTCGTGTACTGTATTCGAACGAATGCGGTCCTTCGGATACAACGCCCGAGAAAATATTATCGATCTTATTTCCTGCTCCGTCATAGAGCGCGAGCACCGCTCGCAGCATTTGCGTAGCATTCAGGTCGATCCGCAGCGCATCGGACGCAGGATTGGGGATAGCCATCATGCTAAGCACAATTGGTCCTGCATTTTCACCAACTCCAGCAGCAACAGCAACTCCGGTAAGATTGATTACCGCCTGCGGCGTTGGCTGCGCATTCGTTTTTATCGTGATCGAACTCTGAAACGTCCCCGTTGCCGTCGGTTCAAATTGTACTTTTACCGATCGCGACTTCTGGCTCGCGATAACGCTCGGAAGCGTGGTAACCGTGAAGGAAAAGGGTAGCGTGGGAGCGACGAGCGTGTCGTATAAATTAGAATTCGTAGAGGAAGTATTGGTGATCGTCATTGTGCCGATCGAGTCCTTCCCTGTTGCGGCGGCGAAGTTCATTTGCCCATCACTGCCATTCGAAACCGTTACCTGCATTGTCGGAGGATTGCTGCTGACGGGCGCGATGGCGTTGCCATACAGCAGCACGGTCTTCACGTTGTCGGGAGCATTCGCATTGCTTCTGATAGTCAGGGTATCGATAAACTGTCCGACGGTATCGACCGCGATCTGGATTTTCATGGTATCGGACGTGGAATCGGCAATGTTGAACGAGCCGTTCCCGCTCACGAAGCTAAACGGAGGTTTGATCCCGGAAATCGTCCCGTACAAATACCGGGAGGCATTTGTAATATTTTTAATGATAAGATTTTTTGTGGTGACTCTACCGATCGTGTCGGTCAGTACTATCGTGGTCGATAGAATTTGAATTCTCGCGGTGGTATCATTGACGGAGATTCCTTTGCCCGAGAGCACTACATGAGCGGGATTCGACGCATACTTGGTGGCGCCATCGTGCGTTATTGTAATCGTATCCTGAAGCGATCCGACGAGCGTCGGAGCGAACTCCACGAGGACCGAATCGTATTGACGTGGCGCAAGAGAAAATGTATCCGAACTCAGAAGAATAAACTGGCCGGTCACCGGCATCCCGATATGTCCGTGCAGCGAAAGGACCGTATCGTAGTTGGTGATGCGAAAAGAGCCAATAACCGTCTGGCCGTCCGTAACGGGTGTCGGAAATGTAAGTTGCCGCGGAATAATCGTGGTGGCACCCTGCGCGCGGACTGGAGTGGAATGCAATCCGAATGCGAATAACATCGTCAGAAAAAACGGTAGAAAATATTTCATGTGTGTTGGAAAATATAACAACTCATAAAAAGACGGCCCAGGTAAGGACCGATGGATTACCCGTTAGAATCTGCAAGGAATAAAATTTTCGCCTGCGGTCTTATAACCCTAAAACCGTCAATCTATAACAGCAATTCCGATCTCCTACCAGCACTTAATTATTCACGATCGCTTTAATGCTGCTTATGCCCAATGAGGACTTGATCCGTATATAATAGATACCAGCTGTAGTTGGTAAGATAAGCCGGGCCGGCACCGCGCTTGAAATCGGAAGTATGCTCGATTGCCGAAGATTGCCGAGTACATCGTAGATCTTTACGCTGGCTTCGCCAAGATCGATCGAGGATGACAGCAGGACTTCCCCACTTGTCGGATTAGGCCGAATGCTAAAGACCGGAAGCTCCCCTAAGTGCATGAACCGCGAAAGCATCCCAATCCCACAGCCGAAAGGCGGGGTGATCGTACTCGTCACCATATTCGGAGAGATATATTCGCAGGGAGCTATCTCCGTCGGAACCTCGACAGAATCGAACGAGACGGCGAGCATTAGTTTGGAAGCAGTCGAATCGTTGAATGCATCGAAGTGCGCATAACCTGCAATGCTCCCATTAATAGCATTCGGTATCAGTATCTTGGATCGGCCAACCCATTGCTCGCCCGGTTCATCAAGTTTTACATTCGTTGGCGAATACGAACCGCGATAATTTAGCTCCGAATTATCGTAGTGGAGAGTGAGTTCGACATTCTCGATTTGTGTAAGTCCTTCAATCGTAATGGGAACGGCCAAACTGCCGCCGACCGTGTCCGTCGATGCATCGGCAGTGATGATGCTCAGTGGGTGCGATACGAGTCCGGTGCCGTCGAGCGGCACATCGATCGCGATGCCATTATCGAATTCGATTCGAAGCACGGCACTGCGAACGCCGGTATCGCTGGGGACATACGTTACAACAATCGAATCCTGAGCAGCAAGCGGCGATGAAATTGGCTGCAGTATCGTATAATCGATCGAGTCCTTACCGAGAATCTCTTGCGATACGATACCGGGCAGGCAACCCCTGAATGTCCATACGATTGTTCGCGATAATGGCGGAGCACATAAATATAAACTATCGGTTGCAAAGAGTGACGACGGAAGGGCACTATAAAAAAACGGCGGACTAATATCATAGCCATCTAAACTTATAGTATCGGAAGTTCCATCGCTAAGGAACGCGATAAATACTCCATGACGATCGCGGGAGGCAGCAATCGGGTTGGGATGCGATCGAAGCGCGAGAACAATCGAATCCATCGAAGACGAAACCACATCATAACTTAACGAATCGCGACCGGCGAGCGCCCAGCCAGTGATCGAAGGCGGGTTACACCCTACGCGATGAACGAGAAGCGACCGAACAACAGAATCGCCACACGTGACCGTATCACTCGAAAACAAATCGGGGCTGCCGCTAACGACTAAGGCCGGCACAATAGAAATTGCATTCGCCGAATCGCCATCGAATCCAGCCAAGACAATCGTATCGCTCGACCCATCGCTATTGGAGACTATTGCTCGCGCGATACTTCTACCGATTTGATGCGGATCGAAGAGGAGTTGAATCGAATCTGGCCCAGTCGGGCCGACGCCGTAACTCAACGAATCTGCGCCAATAATTGCGACGGATAAAACAGATGGCGGATTGCACCCCGCGCGCAGCAAAGCAGCGGGTCGCGCGAGCGAATCGCCACAATAGAGCGTATCGAATGCAAATAGCGTGTCCGAAGCAATACGAAGTACATTCGGCTGGTACGAATCACGGCCGAGCAAAACGACGGTATCTATCGCACCTGTATTCAACACGAAGGCAATCGCTGCATGTTTATCACCGAGGTTCACTCCTCCTCCGAGCGATTGAAATACAATGGAGAGAGAATCGCTTGTAAGTGTACCCGAATGATAATTGTTCGAATCAACCCCAATAATATTCCAGCTTGTTACCGATGGTGGCGAACATCCGGCAGCATGAAATACAAGTGAGCGTTCGATAGAATCGACACAGAGCAAAGTGTCGGATGTGAAGAGTGTGTCGGGCGAAATAGTAAATGTGCCCGGTGAAGCAACATCGTACCCTCCGAGCGTGACGGTATCGCTAGTCCCATCGCTCTTCCCGATAACAAGATGCGCGTCGTAGGCTCCCAATCGACTGGGATGAAATGTTACAGCTACCGAATCGCCGCGCTGGGCGCCCGGACGATAGCTGGCGGAATCCGCACCATGCACACTGAGCCGCGCAATCGCCGGAGGCGAACATCCCGATGGATGCAGGTGAATATACTCGACGACTGAATCGGTACATTGCACCGTATCGGCCCGGAATAACGAATCGGGAGTAAGCCGCAATACACCGGGTTGAATATTATCAACGCCTTCGAGAATTACTGTATCGATCGAACCATCGTCGAACGACACGACGAGCGATGCGTGATGAGGCCCCGTGACCGTAGGTTGAAAAATCACAGCGATAGCGCTGCTCGAAGTTGCACTAACGCGATAACTTTGCGCGTCCGGACCGATCAACCTGGTATTAGCGATACTTGCGGTGGACGTACACGACGACGGTACAATCGAAGCCACACGAATGATCGAGTCCACGCAGCGCAGCGTATCGGTAGCGAAAAGTGTATCGGGCGTAATCGCTGTATTTCCTCCGATAGGATTGCCGCCGCTATTTCGGGTCATCCAGATATTTCCTATCGTATCGAGCGCGAAAACTGTATTGTCATTCACTGCACAGATCGCGCGGGAATCCCATCCGACCGACGGCCCCCCAATATCCTGCCACGTTACGCCTTTATCGACCGATCGCCGGACCTCGCGGCTAACGGTGAAGGTGGCTGCGCGATCATCCGTCGTCCCGGCATAAAGCACGCGCGAAGTCGAAGAAAACGAGCCGGAGTAGTATGGGACATTGTGCGAATCCGTCGGCTGCCAGGATGCTCCGCCATCGCTCGTCACAAATATCTGCGAGCGATTATCGTTCGTCGATACATAATCTTCGTTCGTAATATACCATCGGTTCGCGTCGCAGGAATCGACGGCGATGGTATACGAATCTCCATCGACGTAGGCGGAATTCGCCGACCAGGTCACGCCGTAATCGGACGATACATTGATCCACGCTCGTGTGGAGGCATTAAAAACATCGCTCGAAAATAAGTAAATACTTCCGTTTCGCGATAATGCGAACCGGCCGCTTTGTGCGGAAAATGAAACGCTGCGCCACGAACCGCCGGCATCCGTGCTGGTATAAAATTTTCCATCGTCTTTTCCAGCGGCATGAATGATCTGCGCAGAGCCATTGAAGCGAACATTCCAAAAGTTCAGTCCGGTCAGAATGCTCGTCCAGGTCGTGCCACCATCGCGTGTGAGATAGACATTCCCCTCTTCCGTGCCGACCAAGCCATTGAGCCGGTCATAAAAATAAATATCGCGGATCGTGCATGTTGGAAGCGAAGAAATATGCTGCCACGTCTGGCCAAGATTCGTCGAAGACCATAACTCGATCCCGCCCACCCACAAGACACCCGATTGATATGCAATCGCTCCGCCGCTATTGCTGAGCGGAGGAAGCAGATGCGAAGCTACGATCCCCCATTGTGCTCGCACCGATTGGACGTGGGTAACTCCAATCAACACAACGAAAAAGCATGCAATATTTCGGACGAGAATCTTCATATTGAAAGACCGAGCCAGCGCCTCTTTAAAAAGGCGCGAAACCCGGTCCCCAATATACGAAGATTTTTAGCGTGGAGCACAATTAATTCGTGTTCGAAGCCCTGCGCTCCTTCAAAAGGCTCTCATTGACACGTTCCATTACAAGGGGAACATCACGCCAGCCGCAATACGGATATCGTTGGTCTTAATATTACCCCCTTCCACACTGTTATTTTTATCGATATCCGAAATCCCGATCGCATACCCTGCATCGAGAAAGATCATGGTACCTGAACTTAGGGTATAGGACACTCCGACTCCGGCGACGATCGAAAAATCGATCGAGGAGAGAGAGTCCTTGATGTCCCCAGTAGTGTCTTGCGTTTCCGAAATACCAGAGCTGGTGAAGGTTTCATTCACTTTCTCATTCGCGGCGAGTAGAATGCCGATAGAGGGTCCTGCAAAAACATACGGACGAATAGTCCCTGTCCCAAAGCTCGCCTTCAATAAAACCGGTATTTCGAGATACGAAGGCAGGATATCTACTGTTCCGGACTCTGTGAAACCAAAATCATTGGAATTGATATCCAAATGGGTTCCCTTCTGATCGTAGAGTGCCTGGACACTGATTGCCCACATATCATCGAACCAGTAATCGTATTGCAGTCCGGCGATTAGACCGGCATGCATCGATTTTGTAATGCCAGAAGGCAACGTCGAATCGAATGATAAATTTGCGAGATTCACGCCCGCCCGCACTCCGATCATGGATTTCTGAGCATCGGCATGAACGGCAAAAAACGAGCACAAAATAACGACTCCAAAGACGCACGATAGTTTACGCATAAGTAAGGTATATTGGTTGAAAAAATTGTCATACCGTGAAGCATGACGGACGTTGTATCACTATCTTTACAATTTCCACATCACTCCCACAGCGATTCGGATATCGCCCGATTTCGCAGAAGTGTTGTCGATCAGTTGAGTACCGCGATCGAGTGGGTAGGATTTATAGACCTTTGCAAGCCCGGCAGCATAGCCTGCATCGAGTAAAAGCATAGTAGTTTCGTTGATCTCATCTTGCAGCCCTACTCCGAAGAGAATAGAAATATCGGAGCTTTGCAGATATGGCTTGTAGTCCACCGAGGCGCTGGGTGGAGCAGCCGAGCCGGTCAGAGCTTGTTTATCGGTTGCCGACATTAAAAATCCAAATGATGGTCCAACAAACGCATACGGCTTTACCGATGCATCGCCGAAGCCTACTTTTAGTAACACCGGCACTTCGAGATAGCTGAATGTAAAATCTTCGGTGCCTCCGGTAATATTGGGATGCGCGAGCGACGGCCCATATTCTTCATGCACTCCTTTTTGATCGTAGAGCGCCTGCACGCTGAGTGCAAACATGTCGCTAAACCAATGATCGAACTGCACGCCGGCGATTAACCCTGCTTTTAAACCAGTGGACGTTCCATCCAGCTCCGAATCGAGCGATTCCCCCGCAAGGCTGACTCCGGCACGAATTCCGATCCAGGAACTCGCCTCCTGCGCATGAGCGGTCGATAACAATGAAGCACAAACAACGAAGCAGAATATCATGAGTAGTGCACCCTTTGAAGCGGCGTGGGTCGTTCGAAGAATTCGGCGAGTTTCCATAAAAAATCGTTTGTCAATGATTTAATAATCTTACGAAAATAAGTCATATCGGAAGTACGCGAATGAAATCTTTAGCCGCGTAACGGTAACGCGTGTGAGGGTAAGGAATCTTTGTATTACGCATCACGCGTTACGCGTTACGAGATTTTAGAACGCCCACTGCACCTGCAGATGTGTTTCCAGTTGCGGAGTCCGCGTGTAGCTGGGAATGTCGTATGTTTTGTTGTGAATCACCGAATACCATAGGGAGGCATAGAGCATCGGCCCAATGCTCTGGTTGCGCGCAAGCGTAATCAGCACAAAGGGACCGAGACGGTCCTGCGTACCCAATTGGCTAAACGTCTGCTGCGCGGCGAGCGAAACATCGCTGTGGCCATACCGGCTCTGGAAAAATCCACGAGCGCCTACGCGAATGCTCCAGGGCGCATCCCGCAGCAGTGGAATACTTGCGGGTGTGCTCGAAATGGGGTTACTATTCGAGCTTAACCCCAGCAATAGCGTTGCGCTCAGTTCGAGCACGCGCGTATCACGCTGCTCGCTAAACGCCGAGCTACTATAACTTCCCCGCTCGCTTACACGAATGGCAAGTCCATCTTCGATCGTAATCGGCCCCGCAGCACGGAACGGCCGGATCGACGCTCCAAGAAACGGTAGCCAGAGCGGGACGAGCGTGGAGTCACTCAGTGTCATTCCGCGCAGCACATAGTTTCCGACGCTTTGCAGGAACGGCAATGAATCGAGATAATCAAGGACTGTATAATTTGCAAATACTTCGCCATTGACCTGCCCGAAAAATTCCATCCCGGCGTAGGTCGCATGGCTCGAAAGATCGAGTGACTGCGTAACATTGTTTTGCGCGCTCTGGTCGCTTTTGAGATAGACCAGATGCGTTTGCGATGCTCGAAGATTGAGACCACCGACTAAATCATCGGAAAATATCTTATCATAAGCAAGTACGGCATTGCCGTTCAACTGATCGTGATCGTCATCGTTGTTGGGGCTTGGTGTATCGTAATTGAGCAGCCGCACGCTGCCTTCGAGCCCGAACAGATCGCTCACGCTCGGTGCGTAATGCATACTGAGGTCCGCCAGCGTGGTCCGGGAGGAGAAACTCGCTTCGTCGAGCGTTTGTGCGAGCTTGGTAACAAGGGATGGATCGAGACCGACAATCTCATTGGAAAGCAAACTGACGTTTTGACTATTTTCGTCGTAGCTCATTTTGGCTTCGGCAGCAAATGTTGGCTGTCGTGAAATCAAAGAGTGGCCTGGCATACGGACCGGTCCGAGATTTTCCCCGGTCGAAAAATCGAGTCGGCCCGAAGCAGCAAGTTGAAGCGATGATACTTCGTTTGGGGCAAGTAAACTCGAGAGCGCGGAGTAACTCCCCGAGCCAAGTTGGCTGCTCGCTAAATCGCTTCGCCGCACGATCGAGGACGGCTGAAATTCCACACCTATGTTTGCAGTAAGATGATCGTCGTTCGGTGTGTCTCCCAGGACCGGATAATTCACGGAATCGACGATCAGCATCGAATATTCGGTGCGCTCCTGTTTTACAGGCGCAGTAGATACGGAAGAATCCGCCGCAAAAAAGAAATCGCGACGGAACAAAGCCAAATTCACGAGCGCAGTGTTCGCGCCAATGGACCACGGAGCCGCGCCATTGGTGCTGCCTTGCCCCCGTTGCGATGGAGCCGTTCCGAGATTACTTAGTGCGCGAAGCGATACGCTATCGTTCGAGTACCGCTCGCCACGCTCTTGAAAAAATCGCTCGTCGGCAT